>JACRCS010000348.1 GCA_016218905.1 Deltaproteobacteria bacterium | reverse complement strand
GGGAACAGGCCGCTCGTCGAGCTGGAGGACGCTCTCGTCCGGAACACCCGCCGTAACAAGGCGGCCCTTCTCGTCCCGTGCCTCGTCTCCGAGCTCGAGCGCCCGGCCCTTCTCAGGATCTGCGACGAGATCGCCCAGGCCCCCTACCTCGACACGGTCCTCGTCTCCCTCGACCGGGCCGACGAGGCGGGCTACCGGGGCGCGCTCGAATACTTCAAGCGCCTCAAGCGGCGCACGGTCGTCCTCTGGAACGACGGGCCAGGTGTGAAGGCCCTCCTCGAGAAGCTCGAGAAGGCCAACCTGAAGCTCGGCGAGCGGGGAAAGGGGCGCGCCTGCTGGATGGGCTTCGGCTACCTCCTCGCGCAGGGGAACGTCGAGTACATCGCGCTCCACGACGCGGACGTCCTCGACTACGACCGCGCGATCCTCGCGCGGCTGCTCTATCCGGTCGCCGATCCGATCCTCAACTTCGATTTCTGCAAGGGCTACTACGCGCGCTATACCGACAAGCTGAACGGACGTGTCTCGCGCCTCTTCGTCGGCCCGATTCTGGGGGCGCTCCGGGCTCTCCTCGGAGCGAACCCCTACATCGAGTTCCTCTCCGCCTTCCGCTACCCGCTCGCGGGAGAGTTCGCACTTTCCGCGGACCTCCTCCGCCAGATACGGGTCCCGTCCGACTGGGGCCTCGAGATCGGGACCCTCTCGGAGGTCTACCGGCACCGGTCGCCGCGCCGTATCTGCCAGGTAGACATAGCGGACCGCTACGATCACAAGCACCAGGCACTCTCGCCGGACGACCCGGCGAAGGGCCTGCACCGGATGGCGGCGGACATCGCCAAGCACCTTCTGCGGACGCTCGCCGCCGCCGATACCGTCCTTGGCGACGGAACCCTCAAGTCGCTCCTCGCCTCGTACCAACGCCGCGCCGAGGACGCCGCTTCGAGCTTCTACGCCCTCGCCAAGTTCAACGGTCTCACCTTCCCGCGGCACGAGGAGGAGATGGCGATCGCGACCTTCGCCGGGGCTCTGAAGAGCGCCGTCGAACAGTTCGTCGCCGATCCGCTCGGCGCTCCGCTCATCCCGAACTGGGCGCGCGTCCTCTCCGCCGTACCCGAAGCTGGGGACCTCCTCCTGGAAGCGGTCGGCGCGGAGAGGGGGATCTTGAACGGTTGAGGTCCGTCAGGGGAGTAGCAGGAACGCGAGCGCGACGATGAGCGTCGGCGCGAGCGCGCCGAGGAGGAGACCGATCGGCAGGATGCCGTCGGGGAAGTAGCGGGAGAGGATCGACTGCCCAGCGGGATTCGGAGCGTTCGCGATCACGGTCAGCCCGCCCCCGGTGACCGCTCCCGCCACGACCGCGTACTTCAGCTCGGGTGTGAAGCCGGGGACGAGCGAGGCGAGGTACGTGATGGCCGCGTTATCGTTGAAGGCGGTCAGGAACGTCGCACCGACGAACAGCGAAAACTCGCCGAGGCGGGTGAGGACTGGGGCGATCCACCATTGCTTGAGCGTCCCGTGGACGACGAGCCCCGCGAGGAAGAAGCCGACGAGCAGCGGGGGACGCAAGTTCAATGGGTTCTGGTGTGGCGCCGTCGCCTGGGTGAAGGCGAGGAAGTAGAGAAAGCCCGCGACGAATAGGGCCGGCGTATGGGCGGTGAAGACCGTCCAGCCGAGGAAGAGGAGATGGGTCACGACGATCCATGCGGGGACGGCGCGTTCCGAGGGGCGCTCCGACGGATCCGCGAGACGCGCCTCCCTCCGCCCGGAGAGAGAGGCGAACTCCGCCCGAAAGAAGAGGCCGTACGCCGCCGTAGCGACGAGGACGGCGAGGGCTGCCTTCCAGCCGAAGTTTCGGAGCATGAACTCCAGGCCCCAGCCGTACTTCCCCGCGACCATCAGGACGGGCGGGGCAGCAAAGTGGGTCAGCGTTCCTCCGACGGAAATGTTCACGAACAGGAGCCCGAGCGTCCCGTACTTCAGGCGCGTCGAGGGGTTGAGCTCGAAGAGGTGGCGTGCGAGGAGGAGGGCGCAGATCGTCATCGCGGCCGGCTCGGTGATGAATGAGCCGAGGAGCGGCCCGATGGTCAGGATCGCGATCCACCAGGCGAACGGCGTCCTTCCGCCCATGCCTGCAACGCCCCCCATGAATCTCTCGGCGACGGAGAGGATCGGCCGGGTCGACGCGATCGCCATGACGACGACGACGAACATCGGCTCGGTGTAGTGGACGTGAGCGACGTAGGACTCGACGGAGTGCCACCCCTTCATCGCGACGGCCGTCAGGAGGAGAGGGATCGCCCAGATCCCGAAGATCGCCTCCACCTCCCCGAGGAAGTGAAGGATCTCGACGCGGAAGCTGTGCCCCTCACCGCCCCCCTCCTTCTCGATCCGGTGCTGGAGACGATGCGCCGCGGCCGTGATCCGGGCCGCGGCGAACGTGTGGAGGATCGCGAGGACGAAGAGGATCGTCGCGACGAGGTTGATCGGGTCGGCCTCGACCCGGTGGACCAGGAGCTGCCAAAGCGTCAATCCCTCCTCGCCCGTATAGGCGCCGAGGGGGAGAGGGAGCGGCGATCCAGCGACGGGAACGGCCCCCGAGGCGAGAGCCGGTGCCGCCAGGAGAACGGTGGCGATGTACGGAAGTCTGCCGGCGAGCCGGAGTCGCCCATTCACCGGCACGGGCGCAGTC
>JACRCS010000333.1 GCA_016218905.1 Deltaproteobacteria bacterium | reverse complement strand
GGCACTTCGTTCGCGGCGACGTGTCCGGCCTCTGGAACAGAGGAGCGGGCGTTCAGGTGCCGTCGTGACCATCCTCGACATCTCGGTCCCCTTGTCCGAGGCCACGCCCTGCTGGCCTGGGGAGGCCCCGTTTCGTGCCGTTACGGAAGACAAGGGCACGTGCACGGTGTCTGCCCTCTGGCTCGGCTCTCACTCCGGCACGCACCTGGATGCGGCCCGCCACTTCTTTGCCGACGGCCGGGGCGTACACGACGTGCCGCTCACGGAGCTCGTGGGTGAAGCGGTCGTGTGCCACTTCCCGGGCACGCGCACGATCGGCGTGCCGGAGCTCCGCGCAAGGGATTTCGCGGGAGCGGAGCGGGTTCTCCTGCGGACGGACAACTCCCTCTTGTGGGGAAAGGGGGACTTCTTCGAGGGGTACGCCTCGGTGGACCTGGAGGCTGCAGAGTACCTGGCGGAGCTCGGGGTGCGACTGGTGGGGATTGACTACCTCTCCATCGAGCGCTTCGAGAGCCCCGGCAATCCGGTGCACAAGCTGCTCCTGAGCAAGGGGGTTTCCATCCTCGAAGGGCTGGACCTGAGCCGAGTGCCCGAGGGCCGATACACCCTCGTCGCCCTACCCCTGCCGGTCCAGGGTCTGGACGGTGCGCCGGTACGGGCAGTGCTTCTTCGTTCATAGGAAAAGGTCGAGCACATGGAAGTTGGCGGGACGCCCCAGGTGGGGGTGGTCGGATTGGGCAGGATCGGTTTAGGCCTCGTCGAACGACTGCGGAAGCTGGAGTGCGAGGTCCTGGCGTTCGACCGGGATCCGGACCGCACCGCCGTGCTCGGCGGAGTCGGTGCCCGTCGCGCGGACTCGCTGGCCGATGTGGTGGACGGCACGGATCGGCCCCGGAAGGTGTTCCTCCTGGTTCCGGCGGGAGCACCCGTCGATACCGTGGTGGATGAGCTGCTACGGCGACTTGCCCCCGGGGACCTTGTGGCCGACCTGGGCAACAGCCATCCCGGGGACTCGGTTCGACGATGGGCGGCCTGCCGCGAAAGGGAGGTCCGCTTCCTGGACGTCGGACTCAGCGGCGGTGTCCGGGGCGCCCGCGAAGGTCCGTGCCTCGTCGTCGGAGGCGCGGAGGAGGACTTTCGCGCGGTCGAACCGCTCTTCCGGCGGATCGCAGTGCCGGGGGGCCTCTTCTACGCCGGGCCGCCCGGGTGGGGTCACACCGTCAAGGTGATCCACAACGGGATCGAATACGGGTTCATGCAGGCGCTCGGAGAGGGCCTACACGTGCTTCGGACGGCGGCACAGCGCCAGGGAGTGAGCCTGGACTTGGCGGCATTGTGCAGGGTGTGGGCGACCGGCAGCATCATCTCCTCCCGGCTCGTCGAAGATGCTGCAACGGCGATCGAGCTCGTCGGGGGCGGCGCCTGGGCGTCCGGTGCGGTCGGCGGTGGGGAGACCGGGCAGTGGGCCGCACGGCTTGCGGCCGAGCACGGCGTCCCCGTTCCTGCGCTGAACGCGGCGCTCCGTGCGAGGGCGAGCTCTTCGGAGGACCCCCACTTCGCGGTGCAGCTGATCTCCGCCATCCGCAACGTATTCGGGCAACACCCGCCGGAAGCGGGCCGGGGAGAGTGAGCGTGCGCGAGGCTGTCCTGGCGCTCGATATCGGCACGAGCGGGGCCCGAGCGGCGCTCGTCGGGATCGACGGCGAGATCCTCGACCGCGCTCAGACCCGGTATGGGTTCCATTGCGATGAACGGACAGGGACCAGCGAGCAGGACCCGGAGGAGGTCCTTGCGCAGGTCCTCGCCGTCATTGGCCGGTGCTGCGCGGGCGGCGGTGTCTCTATCCGGGCGGTCTCGGCGGCTTCGGCCATGCACAGCCTGATGCTCGTCGACGAGACGGGCCGCCCGCTCACCCCCCTCTCCCTCTGGGGGGACTCGAGGGCCAAGCGGCAGTGCGAGGCGTACCGGCAAGCGTACAGGCAGGGCGGTTGGCACGGGAAGACCGGGTGCCTCCTCTCCCCCTCCTACCCGTTCCCGCGCCTGCTCTGGTACCGGGAGAACCATCCCCAGCTCTTCGGACGCTTCGCCAGGGCCGTGTCGATCAAAGCGTACGTGTTGTTCCGGATGACGGGCTTGTGGGCCGAAGACGAGTGCAATGCCTCGGGCTCGGGACTGATGAACCTGAGGAGCCGCGCGTGGGACGGGGAGCTCCTGTCCTACGCGGGGCTTTCCGCCGATCGGCTCCCGGAGCTCGTGCCCACCGAACAGGCGATCTTCCGGGGCAGGCCGGCCCTGATCTCCGTACCCGGCGTGGAAGACGCGACGGTCTGGATCGCAGGCGCCGGTGACGGACCGCTCTGCCACCGGGCTTCGGCGGGGGACTGCGTCTCGACGGCCAGCCTCTCCATCGGCACCAGCGCCGCTGCCCGGCTGTCGCCCGGGAGCGTCGAGCCGGGAAGCCTATCCGAGCAGATCTGGTGTTACGTCCTCGACGCCGGCAGGCACGTGCTCGGGCTCTCGAGCAGCAACGGCGGTTCCGTCCTCGAATGGGGCGCTCGTGCTCTCTTCCCCGGCGGACCGACCCTCGCCCAGCTGGATGAGGCGCTCGGGAACCGGCCGTCGGACCCCCAGCTGTTCTTTCTCCCTTACCTGTACCCGGAGAGAGACGCCCTGATCACCCGCCGGCCGCAGGCCGGTTTCGCGGGGGTGAAGCCGCACCATGACGCCTTCGACCTGCTGAGGGCCGTCGTTGAGGGGATCGCTTTCCATGCGGCGGCCCTGCATGAAGAGCTGGCGAAGACGGGGGGGACGAGGGTCGTCGTCTCCGGTGGCGCGGCTCGCTTGACCACCCTGCGCTCGGTCCTCGCGGAGCTCCTGGACGAGATGTGGCTCTTTGCGGACGGGGCCGACGCGACGCTCCTGGGTGCCGCCGATCTCGCCTGGACGGCGCTCGGCGCCACCCCTCGTCGAGATCGCCCCCTGCGCCGCGATCCGGGGCCACCCTCTTCCGCGTCCCGGGACAAGTACGACCGCTGGAAGGAGATCGCCCGGGGGAGGGTCTCCGAGTGATGCGGCCAGCAGATAAGGCGACGGGCCGGCTTTCGGCCGCCCGGCTCCTCGTCGAGGCGGAAGAGCCATGACCTTCGCCGGGCTGCTGGTCTTTCTCTTCCTCATCATCGTGAGACCGCAGGACTTTGTCTCCTCGCTCATGGGGAAACCCGTTGTGTTCGTTGCGATGGCCACCGTTCTGCCGCTCTGGTTCCTCGGTGGGGACGATAGAGCCTTGGTGAGGACCAGGGTCGATCGGTTCGCGTACCTGTATTTCGCAGCGATCTGCGTGTCCACTCTGTCTACGCGGTGGATCACGTACATTTTCACGCAGACCATTGAAACCATGAAGATCGCCTTGTGTTATCTCTTCGTGGTCAGTATCGCGGATACGTGGAAGAGATTCCGTACGGCGACGTGGGCCATCGTCCTCTTTATGTCCGTCGTCGCGGGGATGGGCGTCCTCCAGCACTATGGGATCGACATTACCGGTATAGGGATGGCGTATGCTCGAGACAAGGAAGTCTGGCAAATACGAGGAGCCGGCAACTTCGACAACCCGAACGACCTCGCGTATTCCGTCGTTATCATTCTCCCGTTCGCGTTGAACCTCTTGCTGACGTCTCCCAACCTTCTCAAGAAGGCCGTCGGCGCGGCGCTCGCCGGGTTGGCGGTCTACTGCATCTACCTCACGAACTCGCGTGGAGGCGCCCTGGCCCTCGTGGCCTGCTTCGGCTCCTGGGTCTTTCTCTGGACGAAGAACGCGACCGCCCGGGGTTTCATGCTCCTCGGGGCGGCGGGCGCCTTCCTGTTCGTCGCGTCGACGTTGGCGGCCGGCTATCATGATGACGCCTCCTCCATGGGCCGGATCAATGCGTGGGTGGCCGGCATGGACCTGCTCCGAGAGCATCCCCTTATCGGGGTCGGAAAGGGGCAGTTCATCGAGTTCCATGAGAGGGACGCGCACAGCTCGTTCGTGCGAGCGGGCGCCGAGATGGGTGTGCTCGGCCTCTATGCCTGGGTCGGCATGGTGCTGTTCTCGGTGGTCTCCCTGT
>JACRCS010000335.1 GCA_016218905.1 Deltaproteobacteria bacterium | reverse complement strand
GTCCTCCGCGCGAAGCACCTCACCCTCGACACCCAGACGCAGGAGGGCGTCGTCACCGAGGGGACCCTGACGCTCGGCCGGGAGGGGTATCGGATCTGGGGCAAGCGCCTCCTCAAGACCGGCCCCATGAGCTACACGATCGAGGACGGCGGCTTCACCGCCTGCGACGGGACCTGGCCCTCCTGGCGCGTCGAGGCGAGCCGCGTCCGCCTGGACCGCGTCCTCACGACGCGGGGCGCGAGTTTCTGGGTGGAGTCGGTGCCGGTCGCCTACACGCCGTATCTCCTCTTTCCGGTGGTCATGGAGCGGCAGTCGGGCTTCCTCATCCCCAAGCTCGCGTTCTCGGATCGCTCGGGAGCGACCGTGATCGTGCCCTACTACTGGGCCTTCTCCGAGAGCGCGGACGCGGTGCTGCGGCTCGAGTACCGGAGCCGCCGCGGCCTGACCGAGGGGGTGGAGCTCCGGTACGCTCTGGCCGAGGGGCACGAGGGCACGGCCGAGGTGACGCACCTCCACGACCGGGTCGACGACGCGGAGCGGTACCGGGTCAAGGCGGACCACCGCAGTGCCTTCAGCGACGTCACCCACGCCCGCCTCCACGTGGACTACCTGGGAGACAAGCGGTTCTTCCGGGACTTCGGCGATACGATCCAGGATCGGGGCGTGGAACGTCTGGAGAGCTACTTCCTCGCGACCCACGACCTCGACGCGGGCGCGCTCTTTGCCTTCGTCGACTACATCGAGGCGCTCCAGCAGTCCCAGGCCGAGACGCTTCAGGTCCTGCCGAGCCTAGGGCTGGTCGGCCGCGAGATGCCCGTCGGGGCGGGTTTCAACCTGGACCCGAGCGTGCGCTTCACCCGCTTCGATCGGAAGGAAGGACTCCGGGGCGAGCGGCTCGAGCTCCACCCCGTCGTCTCCCGGGGGTGGAGCGCCGGCGGGATCGGGCTTGCGGCCAGGGTGGGATACCGGGAGCATCTCTACCGCGTGGACGGCCGGACGATCCGCCGCGGCGCGGCCGACGCGTCGCTCACGGCCTCCGCGCTCCTCGCCCGGACGTTCGGGAACGTCGTCCACAGCGTGGAGCCGAAACTCATCTTCTTCGGGGAGGAAGAGGGCCGGGGCGGCGACATCCCCGTCTTCGACGCGGCGGATTCCTTCGGTCGCAGGGTCGAGCTCGGACTCCTGCTGGAGAACCGCCTGCTGCGCGCCGCCGACCTGGCGCCGCTGGCGGGCCTGGACCTCCAACGGTCGCTCGGCCTCGCGGCCGGCGAGCCCCAGGATTGGCGCCTCAGCGCCACCCTCACCCCGTCCGACCGGCTGGGGCTCCGGGCGACCGCAGACTATCAGCCGTCCCTCGCCGACCCGTGGCGGGCCTGGTCCGCCACCGGGCTCGTGGCCGACACCCGGGGAGACAAAGTCGAGGCGGGCTATCATTACGTCCAGGGCCGGGTGAGCTACGCGGCCGCTCGCTTCACCTACGCGGTGACCCGGGACCTCGCGGCCACCTACCGGCACCATTACAGCTCGAGGGACCGGCGCACCCTGGAGCAGGCGTTGGGGTTCCAGCTGACGCACTCCTGCTGGGAGCTGGTCCTCTCCTACTCCCGCAACAACGCGGAGGCGGACCGGTACGAGCAGCGGTACTTCGCCTCGCTTCAGTTGAAGGGGCTGGGAAAGGTCGGCACGGTGCGAGGGATCCTCCCATGAGGCGTTTCTCGATCTTCTGGGTCCTCTCCCTGCTCCTCGCTCAGACGGCCTGTGCCGGTGCCGCGCCGGCGCGCTCGAAGATCGACGCCGCGCTGGAGAGCTACTCGCGCCTCGCGGACGACGGGCCCGAGGGGAGGGATCCCGCGGCCTGGCGCCGGACCGCGGCGGAGCTGGAGGAGGCTGTCCGCCGCGCCCCCCGCCCGGGCGAGGCGTCCGAGGCGCTCTACCGGGCGGGCCTCTGCCTGGAGAAGGCCCAGGCGCTCTCCCGTGCCGCCGAGCGCGCGGAAGATCGGCGCCGGGCGGCCGCCCTGTACGAGAGGATCATCGCGGGCTTCCCGAAGAGCCGGGCCGCTCCGGAGGCGCTCCTCCGGGCAGGCCGCATCCGGGAGTTCTCCGGCGACCAGGACGGGGCCCGGGCCTGCTATCAGCGGATCCTCGCCCAGTACGCGGACGCGCCGGGGGCAGCCCTGGCCCGGCGGCGGCTCGACGAGGTCGGGCGCGCCGCGGAGCTCAACGGCGTGCGCGCCTGGTCCGGTCCCGGGTACACGCGCGTCGTCATGGACCTCTCGGGGGGAACTCCCTTCGAGCCCGGCCTCCTCAGGGAGGACGCGGGCGCCGGGAAGCCGCACCGGATCTTCGTCGATCTCGCCAAGACGGCCCTCGCTCCCGGCTGCGAGACCTCGCTCCAGGTCGCGGACGGACTCGTGCGGCAGGTTCGCTCCGCCCGGTTCTCGCCGACCACCGTCCGGGTGGTGCTCGACCTCGAGGGACCCGCCTCCTTCCGGGCCTTCGCGCTGGAAGCCCCCTCGCGTCTCGTCATCGACGTCTTCCACCCGGAAGCGGCCGAGCAGCCGAAGTCGGAGGGGAAGCCCCCGCCCGGGAAGGCCGAGCCCCCGAGGAGAAAGCTCCGGATCGTCATCGACCCCGGCCACGGGGGCCACGATCCGGGCGCCATCGGGCCGGGAAACACCCAGGAGAAGGACGTCGTCCTCGTCATCGGAAAGGAGCTCGCCAAGCGCCTTCGCGAACGGCTGGGGTGCGAGGTGAAGCTCACCCGCTCCGACGACCGCTTCCTCTCGTTGGAAGAGCGGACCGCCGTCGCCAACGCCTTCGGGGCGGACCTCTTCCTCTCGATCCACGCGAACGCGAGCCGATCGCCTTTGGCCAACGGGATCGAGACCTACTTCCTCGAGCGCTCCTCCGACCGGGCGGCCCGGCGGCTCGCCGGCAGGGAGAACGCGACGGGCGAGGACGCGCTCTCGGGGATCGAGCACGTGCTCGCCGATCTCCTTCTGAGCTCCAAGGTGCGCGAGTCCGAGCGCCTCGCGCGTTCGGTCCACGCCGGCCTCGTCTCCTCGGTCCAGAAGCACTACCAGCCGGTGCGGGACCTGGGAGTGAAGCGCGCGCCCTTCTATGTCCTCACCGGCGCGATGATGCCGGCGGTGCTCGTCGAGACCGCCTTCATCAGCAATCCGGTCGAGTGCAGGCGGCTCAGCGACAGCGAGTACCGGGACCGCGCGGTGGAGGGCCTCGTGGAGGGAGTCCTGACCTACGTGCGGGACACCGAGAGCGCCGAAACCGCCGAGGCGAAGCGATCGAAGAGGGTCTTTTGACGCCTCCCGACCTCAAGGCCGCGCTACGCCCCCAAAAGTCGCGCTCCGCGGTGCTGCGCGCATACGTCGACGAGGGCCGCAAGGAGCTCCGGTCGTCCCACGCATCGGGCGCTTCGGGCGTGCAGGTCGTGCGGGAGTGGACCGAGTGGGTCGAGCGCGCCGTCGTGTCGCTCTTCGGTGCCCTCCTCGAGGAGGAGGGCTTCCGCAGCGACGCCGTCGGGATCTTCGCGCTGGGAGGTTTCGGCCGCCGGGAGCTCTCTCCCTATTCGGACGTGGATCTCCTCATCGCCCCGGAGGATGTCCGGGAGCTCTCCGCCCTGGCCGAGGCGCTCCTCTACCCCCTCTGGGACGCGGGGCTCGAGGTCCACTGCGTCGCGCGCACCGTGGAGGAGAACCGGGAGGTAGCCCGCGACGATCTGCGCAGCAAGACGAGCCTTCTGGAGGCGAGACTCCTCTACGGCTCCCAGCGGCTCGCGGACCGCTTCGAGCGCGAGGTCCTCTGGGGAGAGATCTTCGGCCGCGGCGTCCGGGCCTTCGTCCAGGCGAAGCTGGAGGAGATGGAGGCGCGCTCCCGCCGCTACGGCGACACGGTGTATCTGCTCGAACCGAACGTGAAGGAGAGCCCCGGATACTTGCGCGACGCCCAGACCGCCGTCTGGGTAGCGAAGGTGCGGTTCAAGGTCCGTTCCAGGGACGAGCTCCTCCGGAAGGGGGTCCTCCCGGAGGGAGAGCTGGCGGCGATCGCCGGGGCCACCGAGTTCTTCCTGCGCATCCGCAACCATCTCCACTTCGCCGCCGGCCGGTGCGACGACCGGCTGAGCTTCGAGGCGCAGGAGGAGCTGGCGCCCTTCCTGGGATACCGGGACGAGGGCGGGCTGTCGGGGGGCGAACGGTTCCTCCAGGACGTCTACTCCACGGCCAACCGGGTGAGCCACTTCACCCGTCTCACGGTCCGGAGGGCCGCGGCCGGGCTCCTGCCGAGGAGCGAAGCCGAGCGGCACGCGCCTCGGACGCTCGCGCCCGGAATGGTGCTCCGGCAGGGGGAGATCCACCTCAGCGCCGATGCCGTCGAGAAGACGCCGCTCCTCCTCCTCGAGGTCTTCGAGGCCGCCCAGGTCCAGGACGCCGACCTCTCCCCCGAAGCTCTCGAGGTCGTTCGAGAAAACCTGCCCCGGATCGACGACCGCTTCCGGCGCGACCCGCGGGCGGTGCAGGCGTTCTTCCGGATCCTGAGCTACCCCCGCCGGGTCGCCACGACCCTGATGCGGATGCACGACGTGCACCTGCTCAACCGCTTCATCCCCGAGTTCGAGCGCATCTACTGCCGGATGCAGCGGGACCTCTACCACGCCTATCCGGTCGACGTGCACAGTCTCTTCGCCGTCCAGGAGCTCCGGAGGCTCGCCCGGGGCGAGCTCGCCGAGGAGTTCCCCCTGCCGACCGAGGTCATGACCGGTCTCTCCCGGCCGGAGATCCTCTATCTGGCGGCGCTCCTCCACGACGTCGGCAAGGGCGAGGGGAGCGAGCACGAGAGGCGGGGGGCCGAGATCGCGCTGGCCGTCGGCGAGCGGATGGGGCTCTCGCCCGAGGACCGGGAGCGGCTCGTCTTCCTCGTCGCCAACCACCTCCTCCTCTCCCACACGGCGGAACGGCGCGATCTCCACGACGAGGAGCTGATCTTCTCCTTCGCGCGGAAAGTGGGCAGCGCCGAGGCGCTGGGGATGCTGTACCTGCTCACCTTCGCGGACATCCGTGCCGTGGGCCCCGGCGCGTGGACGAGCTGGAAAGACCTTCTGCTGCGCGAGCTCTACCTCAAGGCGCGGGAGGCCCTCGAGGAGGGCACGTTCGAGGCGGAGCTCGGGGAGGAACGGGTGCAGAGCGTTCGCGAGCGCCTGCGCCAACTCGCCGTGGAGGTGCCGCCGGAAGAGGTGGAGCGCTTCCTCCAGGACGTGGAGAGCCCCCAGTACCTCCTCGCGAACCCCGTGGAGGCGCTCCTTCGTCACGTGGCCGTCTTCGCCCGGCGGGGGGAGCGACCGGTGGCCGAGGTGCGGCCCGTGCCGGCGGAGGGGTACGCCGAGGTGCTCGTCGTCACCCGGGATCGGCCGGGCCTCTTCTCCGATATCGCGGGCCTCATGGCCGCGCACCGGCTCAACATCCTCTCGGCCGTGCTGAACACCCGCGGCGACGGCTGGGCGCTGGACGTCGTCCACGTCTGCGGCCCGGCGGGCGAGCTCATCTTCGACGAGGCGGTCTGGAGAGACTGGCGCAGGGACCTGGATGCGGTCCTCACCGGGCAGTCCACGCTGGAGGCGGCGGTGGGATCCAGGCTCCGGCGCCGGGGCGTCCTCGACCGCCCGAGGCCGAAGGCGGCCGTGCGGGTCCGCATCGACAATGAAGCTTCCCGGCGCTTCACGGTGGTCGACATCACGGCGGCCGACCGTCTGGGACTCCTCTACGACGTCGCCCGGACCTTCGCGGAGCAGGGGCTCACCATCCGCCTGGCCAAGATCGCGACGAACATCGACCGGGTCTCCGACTCCTTCTACGTCGAAGACGTCGGAAGCGGTAAGATCACGGACCGAGGTAGAATCGAAGCGCTTCAGGCCTCGCTGAGCCGCGTGCTCAAGGGAGAGGGGTTTTCATGAAGGTACGAGCGTTGGCGGCGGGTCTGGTCTTCTGTCTCGGGTTGTGCGCAGCGGCGGCGGGCGGGGCGGAGGAGGGGGAGAAGTTCCGGATCGAGGTGCGTCCCCCCAGGCCCGGGCCCGGGCAGATGGCCCAGGTCCGCGCCCTCGCCGGAGAGCTCCAGCCGGCCGAGGTGCTGGAGGCTCGGCTCTGCGGCCGCAGCTTTCCTCTCTGGAAGACCGCGGAGGGCTCCTGGGAGGGGCTCGTCTCCCTCGACCGGGACGAGAAGTCCGGAGCCCGGGAGCTCTCGGTCGTGGCCCTCGGAAAGGAGGGGGAGCGGCTCCTTGGAAGCTCTCCCATCGAGGTGGGTGAGCGCGAGTACGGGATCCAGCAGCTCTCCGTCGACGAGGGGATGGTGACCCTCTCTCCCGAGAACGAGGCGAGGGCGGAGCGGGAGAATAAGCTCATTCGGACGGTCCTGGCCGAGCGCACGGCGGACCGGTTCTGGTCGTTTCCCTTCCTGGTGCCTGCCCAGGGCCACGTCTCGGGTCCCTTCGGGGTGAGGCGGGTCTACAACGGAAAGCCGAAGAGCTACCACGGGGGCACGGACATAGCGGCCCCCAAGGGCGCCCCGGTGACCGCCACCGCTGCCGGCAGGGTCGCCCTCGTGGGCGACTTCTACTACACGGGCTTGACGGCCCTGGTCGACCACGGCTGCGGGCTCTACAGCGCGTACTTCCACATGAGCGCGCTCAAGGTGGCGCAGGGCGACCGGGTCGAGGCCGGCCAGCTCCTCGGCCTCGTCGGCTCCACCGGCCGCTCCACCGGCCCCCACCTTCACTGGGGCATGTACCTCTCGGGCCTGCGAGTGGATCCCGAGAGCGTCACGGCGTTGAACCCCGTCGGGGGACCGGCGGAGTGAGGTCAAGGCGTCCGACCGGTCTGACTCGTCTGACCTGTCTGACCTGTCCAACGCCGCAACCGACAACCGATAACCGATAACCGATAACCGATAACTGGTTCTTCATGCCCATCTACGAATTCTACTGTTCCGACTGCCACTGTATCTTCAACTTCTTCTCCCGCACCGTGAATACGGAGAAGCGGCCGGACTGTCCCAGATGCGGGAGGCCACGGATCGAGCGGCAGGTCTCCCTCTTCGCCATCTCCAAGGGGCGCACCGAGGCCGAGGACGAGGGGATGCCGGACCTCGACGAGGCCAAGCTGGAGCGGGCCATGGAAGCCCTGGCCGGCGAGGCCGAAGTTCTCGACGAGGAGAACCCGCGCCAGGTTGGGAACCTCATGCGCAAGCTGTACGCCGCCACCGGAATGAAGCTCGGCCCCGGCATGGAGGAGGCGATCCGGAGGATGGAGGCCGGAGGAGACCCCGACGAGATCGAAGCGCAGCTCGGAGAGGTCCTGGAAGGCGAAGATCCCTTCTCCCCCGAGGGGGCGAAGGCGTTCCGCAGGAAGTATCTGCCTCCTTCGAAAGATGAGACGCTGTACGAACTATAGCTGTTAGTCTTTAGCTGTTAGCGATTGGGAGCTGAGGGCTGGAAAAGTGTGTGACGGGCCTCCCGCGGGGGGCGGGAGGCGGGCAGGGCCGACTGCGCACGGCGGGGATACGACTTCGGATGACTGGCGGACGCCCTGCCGTGCAGCTGACCGCTGACCGCTAACCGCTAACAGCTAACAGCTATTAGCTGCCCCTCAAGGGCTGCACGGACTCGATCCACGGACGGTGGAGTCTTCCGGAGCGGAGCTCGACGCGGTAGCGGGGCTCGAGGGGATCTGACCAGTAGGGGTCGGGGTGGGGGTGGGGGGACCTTCCCCGGAGGGCGGGGAGGTCGCGGTCGGGGGCGCGGATCGCCTCGGGCGAGACGGCGGAGACGGCTCCCCGGACGTTTCCGTCTCCTCCCAGGATGAGGCGGACCGCTCCGGGAAGGATCAGGTAGCGCGACGCGTCCGGACAGCGCCGGCGCAGCTCCGCCGGGTCCCGGTCCACGTCCACGGCCAGGAGGCGCGAGCGCGTCCGGCGTTCCCGGTCGAGCGCTCCCCGGCTCTCCTCGAACTCCTCTCGGGTCATCTCTCCGCGTTCCAGGCGCGCGGCGAGGAGGTCGAGCTCCATCTCCGTCTCGGCGAGCCACGCCTGCCACGCGTCCCCTTCGTACTCCAGGGCGACGTAGGCGGCCTTCGGCAGCGTCTTCTCGTAGCGGAGCTGCTCCGCCGGGTCCGCGGCTGGTCCTGAGAGATGGAACCCGAGGGCCTCCAGCTTCTCCCGTCCGAGCCAGGGGAGAGCGTCCGGCTGCTCCCACCGGAGTCTCAGGAAGGGCGACGCCTCCAGGGGCTCCGCACGGGGCATCTCCCGCTCCGTCAGCACCAGGGAGGCCTCCGTCCCCGACCGGTTGTAGAGGGCCGGCCCGAGGACCAGGGCCTCCGCCAGGAGCGCGGACACGAGCGCGGCGAGAAGCCAAAGTTTTCGGTTCTTGGTTGTCGGTTGTCGGTTCGGGGTGGGACCCGGAGCCGAAGGGCGGGGAGGGGGCGTGGGGCGCACGGGCGAGCTCACGCGGCCGTCCTCGCGCGATGCATCCTGGCGGTCACCGCCGAGGCGGTGAGGGCGAGGACCGCGGCTCCCGAGAAGAACGCGTAGTCCGGGATCCGGTGCCACCACCAGGAGACGAGCGCGCTATAGAGGAAGACCGCGAGGAACGAGACGCCGGCGTAGGAGGTCGCGCGCCAGCCCCGCCACAGGCCGACCACGGTGGTGAGGGCGGCGGTGGTGCCGCCGATGGCGCGGTAGAGGGTCTGGAGCTCGTCCGGCGGCACCGGAAACACGCTCACCGCGCCCCAATTGCAGAGGAGCGCCATGGGGACGAGGAGAAAGGCCAAGCCCACCAGCCGGAACGCCGGAGGGAAGGAGGGCCGGCTCCGGTGCGGCACGGCCGCCAGGAGGAGCAGTGCGGCGCCGGCGGGGAAGAGCGTCTCCGGCCGCTCCAGCGGCGCGGTCCAGGAAGTAGCGGCGGGCTGCAGGCACCAGGCGGACGCGAAGGCCGCGGCGGAGGCCGCGCCCGCGGCAATGAAGGCGTCGTCGCAGGCGTAGGCACACAGGAGGGCCGCGCCCAGCGCGGCGGCGAGAGCGGCACCGGGCGCAGCGCCGAGGGAAGCGCTCGAGACGAGCACCGCAGTGAGCAGAGCGGCGCAGGCCGAGAGGCCGAGGGGAGAGACCCAGGCGCGCCCGGACGCGGAGCGGACGGCGAGGTGGGTCGCGCCTCCCAGGACGAAGGGGGCGAGGGAGAGGGTGGAGAGCTGGCCGGCCAGAGGGAGGAGGTCCCACGCCCAGGCGGAGGTGATGAGGACGGCGGCCCAGAGCGCTCCGGTCACGGCCCAAGGGAGCAGGCGGGGCCGGGGCGGGGCCGGCGGTGCCCGCCGGGGCGGCGGCGCCTGAACCGACCCGATCGGCTCCAGGAGGAGCGGCCTCAGAATGCCCTCGTGGTACCGGCGAAGCCGCCAGCGCTGCTCGTCGGTCAGGATCAGCACCCGATCGAGCTCGAGCTGCGCCAGCTCGTCGCGAAAGGCCCGGATCCGCTCCGCCCGACCCGTTCCTCCCCTGCTATCGGAGTTCATCCGGAGACCTCGGCCCAAGGGTGCGCACCGGCCACGACTCTACCCGTGCGCCGGGTGAGAAGCAATGGGGGGCGCCGGGCCAGACGGGCCCATCCAAGGACCGATCCGACCGATCGGACCGGCGCCCCAAGCCGCGGATCGGGTATTGCCTTCTACGCTGCTACTGGTACAAGGATCGGACGGTAGCGCGTGGGAACCCGTATAGCTTGCCGAAAGAGGAGGACGATGTCGGTTTACGTCGGGTGCGATGTGGGGACGGTCGCCGTGCAGGTGGCGGTGGTGTTGGAGGATAGGTCCGTGGACGCGGTGCCGGAGGGCTCCGGGTGGGCGGAAGTGGACGTCGCCGGCTCTTCGGCGCTTCCGGAGGGAGTCAGGGTCCTCCTCCTCCCTCCGGCCCGGATCCTCGCCGACCCTCTGACGGCCGCCCTGGGGGCCCTCGCGGAGGTCTCCCGCGTACTGCCGAGCTCCGCGCAGGCGTCAGCGCGCACCTGCGTCACCGGCTCCGGGGGGAGCCTCGTCGCCTCCCGCACGCAGGCGCCGTACCGAAATGAGTGCGTCTGTCTCGCCTGGGGCGTCGGGAGCCTCCACCCCGACGTCTCGCACGTCTGCGAGATCGGCGCGGAGAAGGCGAGGTTTCTCGCCATCGCGCTCGACGCCGAGTCCGGAGAGGTGAGGGTCGAGGACTACGATCTGAGCGGCGACTGCGCGGCGGGCACGGGTTCCTTTCTGGAGCAGCAGGCCTCGCGGCTCCGGTTCCGGGTGGAGGAGGTCGGAGAGCTCGCCCTCTCCTCTCCCCGGGCTTCCACGATCGCGGGCAGGTGCTCCGTCTTCGCGAAGACCGACATGATTCACGCCCAGCAGAAGGGCGCCGCCCCCGAGGAGGTCCTCCGGGGACTCTGCGTGGCCGTCGCGCGGAACTTCAAGGGAGCGCTGGTCAAGGGGCGCTCCCTGGGGCGGGTGGCCTTCGTCGGAGGCGTGGCCGCCAACTCGGCCGTCGTCGAGTCGCTAAGGCAGGTGCTGGCGCTCGACGGAAACCTCGTGGCTCCGCCCTTTCCGGGTCACTACGGCGCCATCGGGGCGGCCCTCCTGGCGCGGAAGGAGAGCCGTTCCGCCGCGCGGAGCGCCCCGGCCGCCACGGGCGAGGCTTCTGCCCCGACGGGGGTCTGGGAGCCCCTCGATATGAGCGGCGTCGTCGTCCTCCGGGACCGCGCCGCCTCCTGCACCCTCCCGTCCGAAGGCCGCGTTCCGGCGTACTTGGGCGTGGACGTGGGCTCCGTGAGCACCAACCTCGTCTGTATCGACGCCGAGGGGGCGTTGATCCACGAGATCTACCTCCGGACCCAGGGTCGGCCGGTGGAGGCCGTCTCCAAGGGGCTCGATGAGATCGAGAGCCTCCTCGGGGAGCGGATCGCCATCCGAGGCGTCGGCACCACGGGCTCCGGGCGGGAGCTGATCGGAGAGCTCCTCGGCGCCGATGCCGTTCACGACGAGATCACGGCCCACAAGACGGGCGCGTTCCGGGTGGCCCGGCAGTACCTCGACGGAACCGTGGACACGATCTTCGAGATCGGCGGCCAGGACTCGAAGTACATCTCGCTGCGGGACGGGGTGGTAGTGGACTTCGCGATGAACGAGGCGTGCGCCGCCGGCACCGGGTCCTTCCTGGAGGAGCAGGCCGAGAAGCTCGGAGTCCGCATCGAAGAGGAGTTCTCGCGGTTGGCGCTCGCGTCGAAGGCTCCGGTAAAGCTCGGGGAGCGCTGCACCGTCTTCATGGAACGGGACGTGGCCCGGCAGCAGCAGGCCGGGGCGCCGCTCCCCGACCTCGTCGCCGGCCTCGCCTACGCGGTCGTGGAGAACTACCTGAACCGGGTCGTCCAGGGCCGGCAGGTGGGGGAGGTCGTGTTCTTCCAGGGCGGCACGGCCTTCAACGACTCGGTCGCCGCCGCCTTCGCGCGCGTCCTCGGGAAGCGGATCGTCGTTCCGCCGCACAACGGAGTGCTCGGAGCCTACGGGGCGGCCCTGCTGGCCCGGGAGAAGGCGCTCGCCCTCGGCAGCCAGACGCGTTTCCGCGGTTTTCGCCTCGAGGAAGTCGCGCGGCCGGCCCGGATCTTCACCTGCCACGGCTGCTCGAACCGGTGCGACATCCAGGAGTTCGAGGTCGAGGGGAGGAAGAGCCACTGGGGCGACAAGTGCTCGGAGCGGTTCCGGAAACAGGCCAAGGTCCCCATCCGTCCGGTGATCCCCGACCTCCTGGAGCTCCGGGAGGAGGCGCTGACGCGCGACTACTTCGCGGCCTTCTGCGACGGGAACGGTACGGAGCGCCGCCTCGCGGAGGAGGCGAGGCAGCGGGCAGCGAGGGGAGGGGTCTCCGCCACGGTGGGCGTGCCGCGGGCCATGTACTTCTACGAGCAGCACCCCTTCTGGAGCACCTTTCTGCGGGCGCTCGGCTTCTCGCTGCGCGTCTCCGAACCGACGACGAAGGATATCGCGGACCTGGGGGCCACGAGCACAGTGGCCGAGCCGTGCCACCCGGTCCGGGTCGCCCACGGCCACGCGGCACGGCTCCTCGAAGATGGCGCCGACTACCTTCTGGTCCCCAACGTCGTCTCCGCGGCCGGCTCCGGCGAGTCCCTCCCCGCCTACCTCTGTCCCTGGGGCCAGACGCTCCCTTTCGTGCTGCGGGCGAGCCCGGCCTTGGACGGCGCCGCCTCGCGGTTCCTCACGCCGACGGTCCGGTTCCAGGAAGGCGCGGCGGCCGTCGAGGGAGCGCTCTGGGAAGTCTTCCGCCGATTCCGCGTCCACCGCAAGCATCACCGAGCCGCGGTGAGGCTCGCCTTCGCGGCGCAGGAGACCTTCCGGGCGACCCTGGCCGACGCCGGGGGCGCCGCGCTCGCGGCTCTGCGCGGGTCGGGAGCGCCGGCGCTCCTCCTCCTCGGTCGGCCCTACAACCTCTTCGATCGAGGCGTGAACCTCGGCATCCCCCAGAAGCTCCGGTCGCTCTACGGGGCGAACCTCCTCCCGCTCGATCTGCTCCCCCTCGACGGCGTCTCCATCGAGGACGTGAACGACAACATGTACTGGAATTACGGCCGGAAGATCCTCCAGGCCGCCCGACTCGCCGGCGGGGACGCGAACCTCCACGTCCTCTATCTCACGAACTTCAAGTGCGGGCCCGACTCCTACGTGAAGCAGTTCGCCGAAGACGCCGCCCGCAAGCCCTTCCTCGTGCTCCAGTTCGACGGTCACGGAAATGACGCCGGTGCGCTCACCCGGTGTGAGGCGTACCTGGACAGCCTCGGAGTGTTGCGATGGTGGGACGTGAAGAACCCCTCGAAGGCCGAACCGTCTTCGTCCCGCGGATGTGCGCGGGAGCGTCCGAGCTCTGCGCCGCTGCCTTCCGCGGCCTAGGCTTCGCGTCCCAAGCCTGCCCCGAAGGGGACGCCGCCGGCTGGGAGCAGGCGCTGCGGTCCACTTCCGGGGACGAGTGCTACCCCCAGCGGGTCGTGCTGGCGGACTTCCTCACCGCACTGGCGAGCTCGGGCGTCGAGCCTTCCCAGGCGGCGCTCTTCCTCACCACCGGGCGGGGCCCCTGCCGCTTCGGCCAGTATGCGCCGTTTCTCGCGCGCTCCCTCGGCAGGATGGGCCTCGGAGACGTGCTGGTCCTCGCGCCCGACTCGGACTCCGGCTACCGGGGCGTGATGCAGTACGGGCGTGCCCTGAAGCGGCTCATCTGGCGGGGCGTGCTCGCCTCGGACACCCTCCGGGACGCCCTCCACCGGACGCGCCCGTACGAGCTCCGGCCGGGCGACGCCGACCGCGCCTACGATGAGAGCCTCCGCGACGCCTGCGCCGCTCTCGAAGCGGGTCCGCGCCGCGGGGGGCTCGAGCTCCTGGCGGACGCGCTCCGGCGGGGACGGGAGCGCTTTCGAGCCGTCCCGGCCGAGGCCGTCCGGGACCGCCCCGTGATCGGGGTCGTGGGGGAGATCTTCTGCCGGCTCAACACGTTCAGCAACGACGAGGTCGTCCGGACGATCGAGCGGCTCGGCGGCGAGGTGCGTCTCTCCGGGATCGGGGAGTGGGTGTGGTACGCCAACGCCTGCGAGCTCTCGAACCTGCGGCGGAGCGGCAGCCTCATCTCCCGGACCGGGTTCGCCGCGTCGGTGTCGTGGCTGGCCCAGAAGAGGGAGGAAGCGAAGCTCCTGGAGGCGGTCCACGACGGTCCCGAGGAGCCCGACGTCCGGGAGCTCGTGGAGCTCGCCCGCCCGTACCTTCCGTGGGAGGGCGCCCTGGGCGAGATGGTCCTCAGCGTCGGCAAGGCGGTGTACCACCAGCGCACGGGCGCGGACGGGGTGGTGGACGTGAGCCCCTTCGGCTGCATGAACGGCATCGTCTCCGAGGCCGTCTATCCGAAGCTCAGCCGCGAGAACGGCGGCATCCCCATCCGCGTCTTCTACGTCGATCGGGCGACGAACGATCTCGCCTACGGCCTGGAGATCTTTCTGGAGCTCGCGGCCAACTACCGCCGGGCGAGGAAGCGGCAGGCGGCGTAGCGGGCAGCGTGAGGTAGAATCAAGGTCCCATGATCCCCATCATTCCCATCATTCCCATCATTCCCATCATTCCCATGATTCCCATTCTTCCCATGATGGGACTTATGGGACTTATGGGACTTATGGGAGTAATGAGACCTCAAGACGACTCCTATACCACCAGCCGTCCCGGAGCCGCGGGAGGTCGTCGGGAGGAGCGCTGCCTCCGGTGCGGCGCCTCCAGCCCCGGGGCGGTCCCGTGCTCGCCCTTGAGGATCTCCTCCAGGGAGAGGTGGGGGTCGCTGGCGGGGTCGCGCAGGTAGGAGCGGACCGCGACGAGGCGGCGCAGGAGCTCCGCCTCCAGGAGCGACCGGAGCTCCGCCTTGAGGCCGAGAATTCTCTCCTTGGCTCCCGGCGCCGTCGCGTCCCCCCGGTACTTGGCGAGCTTGTACTCGATCCGGAGGGCGATCAGGTCGAGGAGCTTCTTCTCGTACTCCGGTCCCAGACAGAGGGCGTCGGGGACGAGGTCCCCGAAGTGGGTCACGCCGAGCACGTCCTTCCCCTGTGCCCAGTAGGTGGCCACGAAGTCGTCGTCGAGGTCCCGATAGTTCTGGAGCGGCATGTACATGCGCCGCAGGTACTGGAGCACCTTCTCGGCCTTCTTTCGGTGTCCCCCGATGATGACCGAGCTCCCTACCTCTCCCCGCTTGACGCCCTTGGTCCAGGGCGCCCCCGTGATGCCGAAGTCGTGGTAGACGGGGATGTGGAGGATCGCGGAGAGCGTGTTGATGGCGAGCGCATACCCGGCCGACGGCCCTCCGACGCTGTAGGAAGCGGAGAGGAGCTGGTGGTGGACCGTGTACTTCTCCAGGAACTCCCCGAGGAGCCGCGCGATACTCACCTTCGGCATCAGGGCCTGGAGGTAGTTCTTGACGAGCGTGAACGCCTCCTTGGCCGACTGCTGGGTCATCTGGACGGCCATATCGAGTTCGGCCGCCGCGGGGGCGGCGGAGGAGACCGCCCCCGTCACGAGTACCTTCTCGGGCGAGAGGCTGTAGGTGAGGCTCGTCGCCACCGGTAGGAGAACGCCCGCCACCTCGCTCGCTCCCACGCCGATCACGAAGCCCACCTGGGGCTCCTGGGAGAGCTCGGCCTCCAGGAACTCGTCGAGCTGGACCTTGCCCCTGCGCACGGGGCTGTGGGCGATCTCCTGGCGGGCGGCCGTCAGGTGGGCGGGCACCATGGGGAAGTCGCCCGTAGAGCGGATGCTCTCCACCAGGCGGAGGAACTCGGCGTAGTTGCCCGAGAAGTCGAGCGGTCGGCTCCGGATCCGGGACCGCACCAAGGAAGGAGCTCCGAGAGCCTCCAGGACGCCCTGAAGGGTTTTGAAGTTGAACTTGACGAACCGCTCCTTCTCCGCGTCGGGCGCCTCGGTCAGGGCCCGCAGGCGAAGGATCACCTCGTACTCGGTGTCCCGCAGCGCGCACGCCTTCTCGACGAAGGCCGCGTAGTCGGCCGGAGTGTTGGAGATCCCGCGGGCCGCCTCGACGATCCGTTCGGTCGACAGCTCCGGCGCCAGCGGCACGTCGGCGAGCCGCCGCTCCACGATCCGCGCGAACTCCACCTGCCGCAGGTCGCCGGAGACCTCGAGCACCTTGAGCCGCTTGGAGCGGATCAGGGCCGGATCGAGGATATCGAGCCGGTTGGTCGTCAGCACGGTGAAGACCCGACTGAGCGAAGACTCGCCGTCGATGATGCTCAGGAACTTGTTCGTCAGCTTGTCCGAGGGAGACCCGCCCGAGGGGCTGCGCCGCGGCGCCAGCGCGTCCCCCTCGTCGAAGAAGACCAGGGCCGGCGCGATCATCTTGGCGATGTCGTAGACCCGCTCCAGGTTCTCGACCGGGCCGTCGACGGGGTTCGAGGGGTCCTGGAGGTCGTTGGACCGGACCGAGAGGTCGTTGATGTCCCGGTTCTCCGAGAGCCACGCGCGCCCCAGGAACGTCTTGCCGCTGCCGGGAGGGCCGTTCAGCACGACCCCCTTTTCGTCGCTGACGCCGTAGCGCAGGCAGTTATTGGCCATCTCCGAGAACTCGTCCTTGATCTCGCCAACGTACTCCTCCCAGCGGACGTTCCGGTCCAGCCGGCCGACGACCTTCCCGAAGAGATCGCCGTAGGCGTTTCGCGCCACGTGCTCGAAGGCGGTCCGCACGAGGAAGGAGTCGTCGAGGTAGGACATCCGGAAGTCGCCCCGGAGCTCGAAGAGCGAGCGGACGAGCTTTCGTACGTAGGAGGGGGTGAGCTTGAGGGCCCGCTCCTCGAAGAGGCGGTAGAGGCGCTCCACGGCCCCCTCGAGCTCCTCGCGGGGGAGGTACGAGACCCGGCCCGCCCGCTCGCCGGCGGGAGGATGTCCGACCCGGATGTCCGCGCGGAGGAGCTCCAGGCGGACGATCTCCGCGAGGTTCTTCGGTTCCCTCCAGAACTCCGAGATGTCGATGATCCGCCCCTTCTCGACGAAGCGGCGGTAGATGGCGGGATCGAAGCGCTCGGCCTGGTCGGTGGTGGCGATGAGGAGGCAGTCGCGCCGGCCCTGGATGATCTCGTCGAGCACGATGTTGCCGGTGTCGACGAGCGTCTTCTGCTGGCTCTCGGCCGCCGAGTGCCGGCCGTCGGCCCGACCGAAGGCGGAGTGCGCCTCCTCCACGTGGCGGATGACGGTGCGCTGCGGATCCCCCAGGGCCTTCTTGAAGTAGTTCCCGGGCTCTCCCGCGAGCGCCGTCTGGTAGTCGTTGGGGGTCACCACGGCGTAGTCGATGGGGAGGCGCGTCTCGACCAGCTCCGCCAGGTTGCGGGAGATCCGCCGGTGGAGGAGGCGCCGCAGGAGCGGGGCCCGGGAGAGCGCGGTGTAGAACCTCAGACGCCTGCGCCGGTCGAGCTCGGCGGCGAGCTCGGGGTCCACCGCTTCGATGGTCCGCCAGATGGGCTCGCCGGCGAGCTTCTCCTCCTTCTTCTGTTCCAGGTCCACCTCCGGCAGGATCTCGTGCCGGAAGATCACCTCTTCGATAGCCCGGGCGACGGTCGCGGTCTTGCCGCTTCCGCTGGGACCGACCACGAGGAGGAGGGGCGCCTTGGGGACCTCCGGATCCGAGAGGTACTCCTTCCGGACGTGGGCACGATAGACCTTGCCGAGGAGCGCGTGGATCTCGGGCGGCACGTGGACGTCGGAGAGCTCCCGGTCGAGCAGCGAGACGAGGTACGCGTAGTCCGCGGCGGAGACCTCCTTCTCGAGGAGCTTGTTCCATGCCGACCTCGGATTCGTCTGCCCGGAGAGCTCGAAGCGTTTTTGCCAGTCGGTGAGGATCTGGGAGTCGCGAAGGATGACGAAGCGGTTCTCCCGCGTCGCCGCGAAGAGGGAGCGGATCGCTCTCCAAGCCCCTCGCAGCGCGCCGGACGGGGGCGAGTACTGGTTCAGGCGCGCGCGCAGGAACGCCTTCGTCTCGTACGGCCAGGAGGCGACGAGCTCCTCGATCTCCCGAATCCGGCTCTCCGGCAGCCGGATGTAGCGGGTCTCCTTGGTGAACCGCCAGGCCACTAGTGTCTCCTCAGCCCCGCTCTCCGAGGCGTCTGCACGGCGCTACTGCCCCTTCGGCGCTTTTGGCGGCAGTACCACGGAGGGGTTCTGACCGGCCTGGGTGTTCTGGATCACCACCGTGTCCTGCCCGGTCTGGTTCTTCTCATAGGCGCCGGCCCACTTCTCCTGGACCAGGAACTGGAGGAGGGCGGCGTCGGTGGAACCGTCGGTGCGGCCGATTCCCTTCTGGAGCGAGCGGATGCTCTCCATATAGGCGGCGTAGAGCTTGCGGATCCGGCTCGCTTCCTGGTCGGCGGCGTAGTTCTCCGCCTCGGCGATGAGCTGGCGGCGCTTCTTCTCCTCCGTGGCCTCCACGAGCTTGTCGCCGAAGCGGGTCTCCTTCAGGACGAAGCTCACGAGCTCGATTCCGTACTTCTTCTCCAGCGTCGGACCCCCTTCGTTGATGGGCCGCTGCTTGAGGGCCCGGAAGATCTCCTCCTTGACGAGCTCGCGCCCGCTCACGAGCTGGTCGACTTCCTTGGCCTGGAGGATGTCCCGCGCGATGCCGTCGAAGTCCGCCTGGAGGAGGTCGTTCGGGTGGACGTTGAGGATGGCCCACGCGTTCAGGTCCCGGATCCGGTAGGTGAGGACGGCGGACGTCCAGAGGGCCACGCTCTCCTTGGAGATGATCCTCATGGGCTCTTCCTTCCCGCCGAGGAAGAGCCGCTGGTTCATCAGGGGAACCTCCTGCTCGATCCGAGTGAAATACGGGAGCCGCGCGTGCCAGCCGATCTCCGTCACCGGCTCCCGCCGGCCTCCGAAGCGCTCAATCACCACGGCGTAGTTGAGCCTCACCTTATAGAGCGTCCGGCTCGCATAGACGATCGCGACGACAGCGTAGACGACGCCGACCACGAGCAGCGCGGCGAGGATCCTGCGGAAGACGTTCTTGATGAACGCACGCTGTACGAAGCGCGACGAAGGCTGGTTGGGCATGGCTTCGCTCCGGTCTGCAGGCGGGACGGAACCGATCCTTCCGCCAGCACAAGTATCAGCCGCGATTGGAGCTTCCGCAAGGCACGGGAGAATGGCACGGGAGAATGGACGATGTGGACGACGTGGACGGCATGGACAGGCCGCAGGGCGGGAGGTTCCCGCGTCGCGGGGTTCTCCCGCCGATTTCGGCGGGGCAAGCCCCGCCCTACGGCGGCTGAGTCCACCGGCCCCGAAGCGAGGCCGGTGAGCTGATCAGAGCGCGATCGGCAGGACTCCGGCGAACTCCACGCCCTCGGTGCTCACCCGCGCGAGGAGCGCGTGGGCCTCGACGCCCGCCCGGACCGCGGCCTCGAGGCCGCGGGCGTAGGCCGGGTCGATCTCCCGCGCGGGCTCGAAGCGCCGCGCGTCGCAGCGCTGGACCACGTACACCATGGCGGCGCGGTCGCCCGCGGCGACCGCCGCCGTCAATTCGGTGAGGTGACGCAGCCCGCGGGCCGTCACCGCGTCGGGAAAGCGCGCCGCCCCTCCCTCTACGAGCGTGACGTTCTTCACCTCCACGAAGCAGCGGCCTCCCGGCCCCTCCAGGAGGAGGTCGATCCGGCTCCGCGCGCCGCATCGCTGCTCCGGCCGGACCGTCGGAAACCCTCGCAACCCCGGAACCGCGCCGGCTCGAACCGCGGCCTCCACGAAGCGGTTCGGGAGCCCGGTGTCGACGCCCACCCAGAACCCGCCGGCGTCCACGGCCTTCCAGGTGTACCGGCACTTCCGGAGGGGATTGCGGCTGTCCCAGAGCAGCACGGGGTGGCCCGGAAAGAGGCAGCCCTTCATCGAGCCCGTGTTCGGGCAGTGTGCGACGGCAGGCGTGCCGTCGGGGAGGAGGACGTCGGCGAGGAAACGCTGGCGCCGGGCGACGAAGGTGCCCATGACCTTCGGCTCCGGGAACCGGACCAAAACCGCCTCTTTACGGGAGAATCCCGGATTGACACTTTCAGGCATGCAATGTGAGAATCCGGTTAAAGGAAGAGGAGCCGCAGCCCATGTTTCCGTGGTCGAGCACTTCAAAACGCCAAGCGTGCCAAGCGCATGGGTCGGCGAGATCCGCCAACGCGACTCTCCTTACCCTCGTCTTCGTGTCGTTGCTCCTCGTAGTCTGGCACGTATGGGTCTACGGTCCAAGCACTGCTTCCGCCGGGCACGAATCCGGGGCGGGTCTCCCTCTTCTCCTGGGGCAGGAGCTCTGGGACCTCTTCTTCGACCGTCACGGGGTCCTGGCCGAGTTGTGGGACGTGCTTCCCTACTTCCTGATCGGCATCCTGCTCGCGGGGTACCTGCGCACCTTCAAGATTGCCGTCAAGCTCCAGGCCAAGCTGAGGAAGTACGGTGTCCTCAGCGTCTTCCTCGCCTCGTTCATCGGCCTGATCAGCCCCCTCTGCGCCTGCGGGACCCTCACGACCGCGGTGAGCCTCCTCTTCGCGGGCGTGCCGCTCGCGCCGGTCATGGCTCTGATGGTCACCTCACCCCTCATGAGCCCGTCGACCTACCTACTCACGCTCAACGATCTCGGCCCCGAGTGGACCGTGATCCGGACGGTGGCGGCCTTCTCCATGGGCCTCTTCGCCGGACTCATCACCCATTACCTGCGAAAGCGGGGTTTCGAGACGGCCAAGGTCTTCATCGAAGGTGCGGTCGTCCGGGGGGACTTCCACGATGAGGACTATCCGGACGAGCGCCTCCGGTGCAGCTGCCGGGAGAAGTTCGGGAACCGGGTCGCGGCGAGGACGAACAACAAGTTCGTCATCTTCCTCGCCAAGTCATCCGAGATGTTGTGGAGCGTCGGGAAGTATGTCCTTGTCGGGGTCGTCACCGGTGCCGTCGTCGAAAGGTACATGCCGCAGGATTGGATCTACGCTCTCTTCGGCCGGAAGGACCCGCTGAGCATCGTTTGGGTCACGCTGGGTTCCGTCCCCATCTTCCTGCATCAGATCAGCGCCTCCAGTATCGTCTCCCACTTGAAGGGTTCCCTCGACGGCACGATCGAAGGCGGAGCGGCCCTGGCGTTCATGATCGGCGGACCGGTCACCGCGATGCCCACGATGGTCCTCTTCTGGACCATCTTCAAGAAGCGGGTCTTCTCCCTCTACCTCGCCGTCTGCGTCGTCGGGTCGATCCTCATCGCGTTCGCGTTTCAGGCCTTGGTCTTTGTCCCGGGGGTAGACACCGGTAACTCCCTCCTCGCGAGAGTCGGCTCTCTCTCCGGCGGGCCGGCCTCCGTCCTGCGCAAGGGAAGGCACGAAGTCCGGATCGCGCTCGAACCCCAGGCGGGAAGCCTGCTCGCGACCTACGAGAACAGCGTGGAGGGGCACGGGGGAGTGGTCTTCGACGCGGGGCTCGGCCGTTTGCTCGGAGCCGGCCGAGGGAGTTACGACGACCGCGGGTACATCGGAAACGTCGCGGCCTGGCTGGCGGAGAACACGGGCGCAGCTGAGCCGAGGAGGATCCTCGTCTACGACACCTCACGGGAGGCGGAGCTTCACCGGGAGGCCCTCGGCCTCCTCTCGAATGACCTGCGGCGGCAGGGCTTCGAGGTCGCGGTCACGGACCGCGCCGAAACCCCGGAAGTCTCTGACCGCCTTCTGGCGGAGCAGGGGCAACTTTGGATCGTCTTCGGGGGGGGAGACCCGAAACGGCCGCTCGGGAACGACGAACGGGAGCGCATCTGGCGGTTCGTGGAGGACGGCAGGGGCATGATGATCGTCTCGGGTCCCGCCCCGGAGGGAGCGCACGCACCCCCCGCCCCCACCCCCCCCCCCCCCCCCAACGGCGTCGCTTTCTCGGGTGGGGTCGAGCACGCGCCGCGACTCCAGGTCACCCGGTGGCCCACGCTCTTCGAGGGATCGTCGGCCTGGCTCGGAAGAGCGCTCAAACTCGTGAACAAAGCCTGAGGCCCTCGGCGCCTCGCCCAACCCTCATCGCGGAGCGCACCCGTGAAGACGCAGATTTTCGACGTCCACTCCATCAAGAAGTTCAATGACGAAAAGCGCCACCAAGAGACGATCTGGAGCGACGACCACTCCCGGGTGAGCCTGCTCTGCATGAAGGCCGGACAGGAGATCGTCACCCACACCCATCATGGGAGCCACATCTGGATGGTCGTGGAGGGAACGGGTGAGTTCGCTTCGGGAGGGCAGAAGCGGACGATCGGAGTCGGGCAGATCGTGATCGTGCCCGCGCTCGAAGAGCATGGAATCCGCAACGTTTCCGGGGGAGATCTGGTGATCGCGTCCATCACGGCTGCCGGGGATTAACGCACCCCGGCTCGCCTCGGCGCCTCCATCCCTTTCCGGCGGCCGGCCCTCCTCCAGGTGCCGGCACGCGTCGTCCGGCGGAGCTCTTTCTCCTCCGCCCCCGCCCCTCTCGCAGCCGGTTTTTCGACCGGTCACGCCGCGGGCCACTCCTTTCGGATCGTTCGTCCGCCGGGTCGACTGACCCGGCGGGTGCTCGTCAGCTCTCGACCCTCGGCTGACCGGGGTCTCGCTCTCCTCTTCACAGGGAAGACGCGAGGGCCGCGGCGAAGTCCGGCCCCTGGCCGGTACGAAGTTGTGCGACCACGCAAGTAGGGTAAAAGCCCGACGCGGTACTCACATTCTCTAGCGCTGCAATACATAATAGTGTGCGTATCTCGACCGTCATCATGGCCGTTACGTTTGCGTTAGTATCAGTGCCAAATTCAAGAAGAAAGATCCTGGTGTCTATATCATTAGAACACGAACCAAGAGCTTTCTTCCCGTTGACATCGGGCAGGATTGCAGGTATGAAAAGTTCCAGATGCGGAGAGGCGTAGTACGGCAGACTAAAAAGCTGTTCGAAATGAGTAGCTCGTCTGCACCTGGACAGAGTATGAGATCTTGAGCTGCTTCCATCCGCGGCTCGTCGAGAACGGCCCAATTGTTTTCACTCCTGAGTAGGAGGTGTTCATGACAATAAGGCTCAAGGGCGTCATCGTGGCGGCACTGGCACTGCCAGGGCTCGCCGTAGCGGGTCAGGGCGCGGTCAAGGCCCGTGTCTCGGGGAACAACGGCGAGGCCTTCGACGGCTGTAAGGTTTGCTTCTTCGAGACCAGGAAGGGGCCGGCACCTTCCCACGGGTCCGCCTGGTGGCGGATTCCCGACGCCGAGTACGACGGCCTGGTAAGCTC
>JACRCS010000334.1 GCA_016218905.1 Deltaproteobacteria bacterium | reverse complement strand
AGCCTCCACAAGCCGGGCGATGTCGGCCCGCTGGAGGTCCTCCGGAGTGGCGAGCGCGTGCCGCTCCAGGTCACCTACGACGTGGTGAAGCACGGGGAGTGACAGCAGGACGCTGGGCGGCGAGGAAGCTAGGAGGCGAGGAATCTTGAATGCTTAGAGAAGACGAAGACCCGGTGCAAGGAGTCGCATCCCAGCATCCCGGCGTCCCAGCATCTCAGCCGCCCAGCCGCCCAGCCGCCCAGCCGCTGAACGTCCCCGCTTCGTTCCGCCACCTCACCGGGCTGCGTGCCGCCGCGACGGTCGGAGTTGGCCTCGCTCTGGGCGCGTGGGGCGCCGCGCTCGCCGCCCGCGCCGCTCACAGGCCCGAGGGGTGGGGGTTCCTTGCCCTCGCCGCAACCGCCTGTCTGCTGGCCTGCCCTCTCCTCGCCACCCTCCCGTGGCGCCTCACCACCCAGCTCGACGACACCGGCATACGCCTCGGCTGGGCCCTCGGGCGGCGGCTGGTGCCGTGGCCCCGGGTGCGCCGCGTGGTCGCCGGTACGCTCGGCTCCGGCGGCGAGCGGGATCCGGCGACCGTCAACCTCCTCCTCCGGGACGGCTCGGAGATCCTCTACGCCGTCCTGGGCCGCCAACGGCCGGAGGACGTGGACGCCGTGCGCTCGCTTCGCGAGGTGTGCCGTCAGCGGGGCATCCGCTGGGACGACTCGGCCGCGCCGCTCGACGAGCGGCGCGAGCGCGAGCAGACGTGGCGCCAGGCCCGCCTGAAGGGCTGGCGGTAGGGTACGTTTCCCCTCAAGCGCCCGGGCCTGTAGGCCGATCCGTTGGGAAGCACGCCAACCGACGGCCGGGGCCCCGACCCCGGACCTCCGCCCAGGGGTCGCCATGTCCATCAAAGCCAAGCTCTCCCTCGCCATCTGCCTCCTCGTGACCGCGCCCATGCTCCTGGGCGGGGCGTGCGCCTACGTGATCGCGCGCTACTACGCCTCACAGCAGTTGAACCAGGAGCTCGACAACCTGGCGGGGATGACGATCGGGATGTGCCAGAGCTACTACCAGGCCACCAGCGCTTCGGCGCCAAACGCCGAGCTCCGAAAAGCCCTGCTGGCCGTGAAGATCGGGGACACCGGGTACCCCTACGCCATGACGAGCGACGGCACGATGGTGCTGCACCCCAAACTCGAAGGGAAGCAGTTGAAGGGGATGAAGGACGCGGACGGCAAGCCCTTCTTCGATGAGATGCTCGCCAAGAAGAACGGCACGATCGACTACTGGTGGAAGAACCCCGGCGAGGACCACGCGCGCAGGAAGATCGCCCGCTACGTGTACTTCGCGCCGTGGGATTGGGTGTTCGGGTTCGGGAGCTACGAGGAGGAGTTCCTCAAGGCCGCGAACTCCATCCGCAACTGGACCCTTCTCGGCACGGCCGTGGCCCTGTGCCTCGCCCTGGCGCTCGCCTTCTTCTTCGCCCGAAACATTGGGGAGCCGGTGCTGCTGCTGAGCTCGGCGTTCGAACGCCTGTCCCGAGCGGACCTCACGGCGGCCGTGGACATCCGGCGCAAGGACGAGCTCGGGACGCTCGCCGCCTCCTACCGATCCATGCAGGCACAGCTCTCGACCCTGCTCCACCGCGTGTCGGAGGCCTCGGGCGCGGTGGCCGCCCAGGCCCAGCAGATCTCCGCGTCGAGCCAGCAGGTGGCCTGCGGAGCCGAGGCCCAGAGCGCCAAGGCCTCGGAGGTCGCGGCGGCGATCGAGGAGGTCTCCTCCACCGTGCTCGAGGTCAGCCGGAACACCCAGGAGGTCGCGCACAGCGCACAGACGATGTCGGAGGTGGCGCGCAACGGCGAGGGAACCCTCTCGGAGAGCCTCGCCCGCATGGAGGGAATCGCGCAGATGGTCGAGGGCCTCGCTGACCTGATCAACGGCCTCGGCTCCAAGTCCGAGGCGATCGGCGCGGTCATCAAGGTCATCGACGACATCGCCGACCAGACGAACCTCCTGGCCTTGAACGCGGCCAGCGAGGCGGCGCGCGCCGGGGAGCACGGCCGGGGCTTCGCCGTGGTGGCCGATGAGGTGCGAAAACTCGCCGAGAAGACCACGAAGGCCACCCAGCAGGTGGGGTCGACGATCCAGGCGATCCAGTCCGAGACCGAGCAGGCGGTGTCTGCCACCGTGGCCGGCAGGCGGGAGGCCCTGGAGGCCCGAGACGTCTTCCACTCGGCGGCCCGAGCTTTCCAGGAGATCGTAGAGCACGTGGGCCAGGTGAGCCAGATGGTCGGGCAGATCGCCGTGGCCACGGAGCAGCAGTCCTCCGCCATGGAGGAGATGTCCGGAAACGTGGAAAGGATCGCCACGGTCAGCAGGGACGTGGCCGGAGAGACCGGAGACCTCGCCGGCGGGGCCCAGTCCCTTGCGCGGGAAGCCCACTCGCTGCAAGAGGCAGTCGGACAGTTCAAACTCGCGTAAGGTCGTGAGAGCCAAGGGCTCCCACGGTCACTCACACAGCCGCAATACCTCTCCGGCAATCCGCTCCAGGGGCAACACCAGGCTCACCCCTCCGCGCCGGACGGCCTCGTGGGGCATGCCGAAGACCACCGAGGT
>JACRCS010000347.1 GCA_016218905.1 Deltaproteobacteria bacterium | reverse complement strand
TCTTCATCGCGGGCGGGATCGGCCTTGCCCCGGTCCGCTCCGTCATCTGGAACGCCCTCGACCTGCGCGACCGCTTCCGCGACGTGACGATCGTCTACGGCGCCCGCTCCGTCTCCGACCTCGTCTACAAGCGCGAGCTCGCCGAGTGGGCCGCGCGCCCCGACGTGACGCTCCGCCAGACGGTCGACCCCGGGGGCGAGACGCCCGACTGGACGGGCGACGTTGGCTTCGTCCCCGCGATCGTCGAGAAGGCCGCCCCCTCGGCCGCTGGTGCCTATGCCATCGTCTGCGGACCTCCGGTGATGATCAAGTACACGCTGCCGGTCCTGACGAAGCTCGGCTTTGCCGCGGACCGGATCTACACGACTCTCGAGAACCGGATGAAGTGCGGCGTCGGCAAGTGCGGCCGCTGCAACATCGGGCCGGTCTACGTCTGCAAGGACGGTCCGGTCTTCACCGCGGAGGAGATGGCGAAGCTGCCGCAGGAGTTCTGAGGGGCGCCCGCCTCGAGACCCCGCCGCCGGCCCTCAATGGTTCAGCGGTCGGTCGTACTGAGGAGAGAAGACCTCCCGGTAGACGTGGCGCATGTCGCGCAGTGTGCCGAGGATGTTCCTCAGGCTCGTCGAGGAGCCGCGGCCGAACTCCCGCGGGAACGTCTGGATCCCCACCTCCCCCACGCGAAACCCCTTGAGCATCGTCTTGATCGCGATCTCGGCCCCGATGAAGGGGCTCGCCGATCGGAGAGGAAGCTCGGCGGCGACCTCCTTCCGGATGAGGCGCAGGCCGCAGCTGATGTCGCGGTAGCGCGTCCGGAAGACCGATCTGAGGAGGTTGTTGTAGACGAACGAGACGAAGATCCGCGCGCTCCCATATCGCTTCGCGTAACGGAAGGTCAGGATCAGGTCGTAGTGGTCGCGCAGCCGCCAGAGCTTGCGCAGGTCGTCCACCTCGTATTCGTCGTCCCCGTCTGTAAAGGCGATCCACTCGTACCGCGCGGCATCGAGGCCCGTTCGGAGAGCCCTGCCGTATCCCAGGTTCGCCCCGTGGTGGATGACGCGGACCCGCGGGCTCTGGCGGGCGAGCTCGTCGGCGATCTCGCCGGCACGGTCGGGCGAGCCGTCGTTGACGACGATGATCTCGTAGTCGCTCGTCAGCTCCGTCAGGACGCGGTGGGCCTTCGCCGCGACGCGCTCGATCGTCCGCTCGTCCCGGTAGACCGGGAAGAAGAGGCTGATCCGGTCGGAAGGAGAGGTGCTCACCGCCTCACCGGCCGCCTTTCACCCGACCCTCCGGGCGCGAACGAACGTCTGCCCGCCGAGGAGCCATTGGAGAGGCCGGAGCCGCAGGTAGAGCGCCACGGCCAGGGGCCATTTCGGGATCCACGACTTCGACGTGAACGGGAGGAAGCGGACGCGCAGCTCGCGGACCGCGAATCCCGTCGCCTCGAGCCCCTCGACGAGGCTCCTGTCCGTAAGGATGACGACGTGGTCGACGAAGTCGAAATAGCGGCTCGGGCCCAGCCGGAAGTTCGGCTGCAGGACGAGGATCTCCCCACCGGGTCGGAGGATGCGCCGGGCGGCCGACAGGACGTGCAGCACCTCGGCCGGCGAGGCGAGATGCTCGAGGAAATTGCTCATGAAGACCGTGTCGGCCGTCCCGTCGGGAATCGACGGGAGGTCGACGTTGCCGTCGACCACGGCCTCGACGCCGGGTCCGGCCGACTGCGCGAGAGTCTCGTTGGCATCGACGGCGATGCGGCGCGCCGCCTTCACCTCGTTGATGAAGAGGCAAGGCCCGGCACCGACGTCGACGACCGTCCCTCGCTCCGGGATGCGCGGACCGAAGAAGTCGCGCACGAGGACGCGCCACACCGCGCGCATCTCCTCGAGCTGGGCCGGCGGGAAACGGCGGCGGTAGAGCTCCGCCAGCACCTCGCCGGGTGTGATTCGCCCAGTCTCGACCTGAGGTTCCTTCATGCGGCGGCTATCGTACGACGCGGGTCCCGGTTACCGCCCGCCCTATACTCACGCGAGTGTCCGGCACATTGCCGATTCTCGCGGCAGCAGGGGCGAACGCGGCTCTGGCGTTCCTCCTGCTCTTCGGCTTCGGCCTCCTCGGTCTCGCGCTCGTCCCGGCACGCCTCCGTCCGGCGGCGTCCGTCACACGATTCGCCGTCTCGCTCTCCCTCGGAACGGCAGCGTTCGGCTGGTCGACCTGGATCTTCGGCAGCGTGGCGGGGACGAGGGCGCTCCCGGCCCTCTGGCTCGCGCTCGCCGCCTTTTCGCTCTGGTCTTTGCGCCCCTGGGTGACGCTCCTTCTTCGCGTCGCCCGGCACGGCGCCGCCCTCCTCCGCTCCACCCCGTTCCTCTCCTTCGCGATCGTCCTCGCCGCGTTCCCTCTCGTCTTTCCCCTCTGCCTCCCCCTCGTCGACAACGACGGCATTCGCTACCACGTCGCCCTCCCGAAGCTCTACCTCCTCACCGGCAGGGTCTTTCTCTACCCGTGGGACATGACGGGTGCCTACCCCCAGCTCGGAAACATGCTCTACATGGCGGGCCTTTTCGCCGGCACCGCCGACACGGCGAAGTTCCTCAACACGGGGTTCCTCGCGACCGGATGCGTCGTCCTCGCCCTGACGCTCCACAGGAGCCGCGCGTCGCGCCGGGCCGCGCTCGCCGGGGTGCTGCTCTACCTCGCCAGTCCGGTCGTCGGCATCGTCGCCGGCACGGGTTTCATCGACCACATCGCGCTCTTCCACGTCGTGGCGGCGCTCGCGACCGTGTTCCGGCGAGGGTCCCCGCTATTCACCGGTCTCGCCCTCGGCGCGGCGCTCGCGACCAAGCTGACCCTCGCACCCGGGGCGGTCGCGCTCGGGCTCGCCGCCGCGCTCCTTCGGCCACGCAGGGAACGCCTCCGCGCCTTCGTCATCGTACCGGCGGCGACGGCGGCCGTCCTCGCTCCCTTCGCGATCCGGAACGCCGTCGCGCTCGGCGACCCTTTCTACCCGATCCTCTCCCTGGCTACCGGACGCCCGACCCCGGGGGTGTCACCGGAGGTCATCCGGAAGTACACGAGCTTCAACTCGGAACAGGCCGGCCCTCTCGGCGTCGTCTGGACCACGCCGCGATCGGGGGAAGACGACGAGACGGCGGGAATTCACCACCTCGCCGGACTGTTCCTCCTCTTCTTTGGCCTGCGGGACCGCCTCGTCCGGCTGGCGGCCTGCGTGGCTCTCCCTCTTCTCGCCTACGCGGCCTTCGCGACCCCGCCCACACGATACCTCCTCCCCATGCTCTGGGGCCTCTCCGTCGGAGGCGCCGCGGTACTGGCGAAGCTCTGGGCGGGACGCGGGGCGTGGCTCGCCATTCCGCTGGCGTTACCGGGCCTCGTCCTGTCGTGGGACTACCAGGCCCGGAACTTCGGCGCCGCCGACTACCTCCTCGGCCGGTATTCGAAAGAGGAGTACCTCGCACGGACGATCCCGGGCTACCGGGCGGCGCCCTACGTCAACTCGCTGCCTCCCGGCGGCGTGATGGCCGGTGACTTCCCGGGGCCGGTCTACTTCGACCGGCCGTGGATCGTCGAAGGTCTCATCAACGATGCCCCCCTCACGATGTGGGTTCGTAGCGGCGAGAACGCCGATCAGCTCCTCGCACGGCTTCACGAGAACGGCATCCGCTGGCTGCTCGCCACGCCGGCCTTCGGCGGCGGGACCCCGCTCTCGCTCCTGACCTACGCGCCCGACCCGTCGAAGGCACACGTCATGGCCGCCCTCCGCTCCCGCCTCCGCTTCGTGGCAACCGTCGACCGCGTCGACGTCTGGGAAGTCCCGGCGACGCCTGTTTCAGCGCCGACTACTTCAGCGAGGCCTTGATCTTCTTCACCTGGTCGCGCGAGTAGTAGCAGCAGACGCCCTTCTTCGCGACGGGCGCCAGCTTCAGCTCGTCGATCGCCTTCTTCACCTTCGCCGGGGAGGCCCCCAGCTCCTTTGCGATGTTCGCCGCCGTGATCTGAGCTTCGTTCCCCATCTCCGTCTCCTCCTGGCCG
>JACRCS010000346.1 GCA_016218905.1 Deltaproteobacteria bacterium | reverse complement strand
TGGTCGACGCGGTGCTCGGCACGGGCCTCTCCGAGGTCGTGCGCGGCCTTCCGGCCCGGGCCATCGCCTGGATGAACGGAGGGGCCGCGCCGGTGGTGAGCGTGGACCTCCCTTCCGGCGTCTCCTCCGACACGGGACGGATCTGCGGCGCCGCCGTCGAGGCCGAGCTCACGGTCACCTTCGGCTACCCCAAACGGGGGCATTACCTCTTTCCCGGCGCCGCGCTCGCCGGGGGGCTGGAGGGCGTCGACATCGGGATCCCGCCGACGCTCGCCGCTGCGCTCGCGCCGGGACTCTGCCTCGTGGAGCGCGCCGACTGCTCCGGGCTCCTCACCCGGCCCTTGGACTCGCACAAGGGAACCTTCGGCCACGTGCTCGTCCTCGGGGGAAGCACCGGCAAGGAGGGTGCCGCGGGCCTCGCGGCGACGGCGGCGCTCCGGGCGGGCGCGGGTCTCGTCACCCTGGCGTCGCCGGCCGGGCTGCGCCCTTCCCTGGCGGCCAGGCTGCCCCTCGAGCTCATGACCGTGGCCCTAACCGCCGGCGAAGGGGACGAGCTCAGCTGGGGGGAGGAGCTCTGGCCGGCCGCGGCCGAGGCGGCCGGGCGCTCCCAGGCGCTCGTCGTGGGACCCGGCATGGGGGCGGACGAGGGCACGCTCGGCTTCCTCCGCCGCCTCCTCGCGTCCGAGACGGTCCCGCTGGTCCTCGACGCGGACGCCCTGAACGCTCTCGCCGCCCGACCGGAGCTCTGGCCGGCGGGTCGGGGCGAAGCGGTGCTGACCCCGCATCCGGGCGAGGCGGCGCGGATGCTCGGCGTCGGCACCCGATGGGTCCAGGAGGACCGCGTCGGAGCGGCGACGAGCCTTGCGGAGCGCTTCGGTTGCGCAGTCGTCCTCAAGGGGGCCCACACCCTCGTCGCCGCGCCCGGCACGCCAGCCTACCTGATTCCGGCGGGGAACCCCGGCATGGCCACGGCCGGCTCGGGCGACGTCCTCTCGGGCGTGGTGGGGGCGCTCCTCGCCCGGGGGCTTGCGGCTTTGGAGGCGGCGCGGCTCGGTTCTTACGTCCACGCACTCGCGGGGGACCTGGCGGGCACGGAGCTCGGCTGGGAGGGCATGGTCGCCGGCGACCTCCTCCTCCGGCTCGCTCCTGCCCTTCGCCTCCTCGGCGGCGGCCCCGCGGGTCTTTAATAGGCGCCCCATCCTCATCCCTCCCGCCCTTCCGTGGGCTCCGGGATGCACCCCCATCGTGGGGGCGTGGGGCGCACACAGACTGGTTTTCAGCAGCCTGTTAAGCAACACTTCGCGCCGCGAAAGGAGATCGGCGACATGAAGAAGGCCAAGGACATCATGACCCGCGAGGTGTTCACCGTTCCCCCGCAGATGCCGCTGGACGAGCTCGCCCGGCGCTTCTCCGAGCAGAGGGTAAGCGGGTTCCCCGTGCTGGGCGCCGAGGGGAGCCTCCTCGGGGTCGTCACCGAGACGGACCTGATCCACCAGAACGAGCGCCTCCACATTCCGACCACGTTCGCGCTCTTCGACTCCGTCTTTATCCTCGGCACGTCCAAGGGCCTCGAGGAGGAGGTCCGGCGGGTCGCGGCCACGACGGTTCAGGAGATCATGACCCGCGAGCCCGTGACGGTCCAGCCCGAGGCGACGGTCTCGGAGGTGGCGACGCTCATGAGCGAACGCGGCGTCCACACGATTCCGGTGGTCGACCAGGACGGACGTCTCGTCGGCGTGATCGGGAAGCTCGACGTGATCCGCGCCATGGCGGCACCTTGACCCTCGAGCTCCGGTCGCGATCGCCCGAAGAGACGGAGGCGATCGGGGCGTCGGTCGGCCGCCTGGCGGAACCCGGCACGGTGGTGGCGCTCCACGGACCCCTGGCGGCGGGGAAGACGGTCTTCACGAAGGGAGTCGCCCGCGGGATCGAGGTACCCCGCCCGCAGTACGTCTCCAGCCCGACCTTCACCCTGCACAAGAGTTACGAGGGCCGTCTGACGCTCCACCACCTGGATCTCTACCGGCTCTCGGAGCAGGGCGACTTGGAGGATCTCGGCCTCGACGAAGCCCTGTTCGGTACAGGGATCAGCGTGATAGAATGGCCAGATCTCTTTTTGCCGGAAGTCCCCCCAGATCGACTCACGGTGCGGTTTCTTCTGACGGCTCCAGAAGAACGCACTCTGTTGTTTGAAGCTTGCGGCCCCCGGAGCGCCGCCCTACTGAGCCGGCTGGCAGAGGCGCTGCCGGTCAAGATCGCGAGGGAGGATGCAGATGACCTATGATGTGGCCGTCCTCGGCGGAGGACCCGGCGGGTACGTTGCAGCCATCCGCGGCGGGCAACTCGGCGCAAAGGTTTGCGTCATCGAAGAGGGAGCCCTCGGCGGGACCTGCCTCAACAGGGGCTGCATCCCGTCCAAGGCCTTCTACGAGAGCGCCCGACGCATGGAGTCTCTCCGGCGGGCGTCGGAGTTCGGGATCCAGGCGGAGCTGCGAGGCTTCGACCTGCGCGCCTGCGTCGGACGCAAGAACAAGGTCGTCGCAGACCTCGTCAACGGCGTGGGGAAGCTCCTCAAAGGCCACGGGGTGGACGTCGTCCAGGGCCGGGGCGCTCTGACCGCGCCCGATACCATCCAGGTGACGGCAGCCGACGGCTCCAAGTCGCTCCTCAAGGCGAGGAGTGTCATCATCGCCACGGGCTCTCGCCCGGCGGAACTGGCGAACTCGCCCGTCGACGGAAACCGCATCATCACGACCGACCAGGTCTGGGACCTGACGGAGCTGCCGGCCCGCCTGGCGATCATCGGCGGAGGCGTGAACGGCTGCGAGCTCGCGAACATCTTCGCCTCCTTCGGGACCAAGGTCTTCGTCCTCGAGCTCCTGGACCGAATCCTCCCGACCGAGGACAAGGAGGTCTCCCGGGCGGTCCAGAAGAGCCTCGAAGCGCGAGGCGTGGAGATCCGCACGGGCGTGAAGGTCGAAGGCGCGGAGGGTCGCAGCAGCGGCGCGGCCGTCACCATCGAAGGCGGGGAAGAGCTCGCGTGCGACCGGGTGGTGGTCGCGGTGGGCAGGGCCTACAACTCGCGCGGGCTCGGCCTCGAGAAGGCCGGTGTCGACCTCGACAAGAAGGGACGCGTGGTCGTCAACGACGAGATGGAGACCGCCGTGCCCGGCATCTACGCGGTGGGCGACGTGGTCGGCCAGTACCTCCTCGCCCACGTGGCCACGAGTGAGGGCATCGTCGCCATGCACAACGCTCTCGGCAAGAAGTACTGGATGGACTACGCCGTCGTGCCGTACGCGATCTTCACCTCACCGGAGGTGGCCGGCGTCGGCGCCAAGGAAGCCGAGCTGAAGCAGCAGAAGGTCGAGTACAAGACCGGGCGCTTCTCCTTCGCGGCCAGCGGCAAGGCCCTCTGCATGGGCGAGCCGGAGGGCTTCATCAAGGTCCTCTCGGACGTCGACACGGGCCGACTCCTGGGCGCGAGCATCGTCGGTGCCCATGCCTCCGACATCGTCGGCGAGATCGCGGTGGCCATGCGGATGGAGGCCTCTCCGGGCGACATCGTGACGACCATCCACGTCCACCCCACGGTGAGCGAGGTGATCCTCGAGGCCAGCGAGGACACCATGGGGCTCTCGATCCACCGTGGCCGGAAGGTCGCCAAGGAAGGCTGACGGGATGTCGCTCGTCGTCCAGAAGTACGGCGGGACGTCCGTCGGCGACGTGGAGCGGATCCAGAACGTCGCGAAGCGCGTCGCCGCGTACCGAGCCCAGGGCCATGACGTGGTGGTCGTGGTGTCCGCCATGTCGGGCGCCACGAACAACCTGGTCGCGCTCGCCCACCAGGTGACGGAGCTCCCCGACGAGCGCGAGCTCGACGTCCTCATGGCGACCGGCGAGCAGGTCACGATCGCCCTGCTCTCGATGACGCTCATCGCAGCGGGCGTCCCCGCGGTCTCCATGACGGGAGCCCAGGTCCAAGTTCGCACCGACTCGGCCTTTACGAAGGCGCGGATCGCCCGCATCGACCGAGAGCCGGTCCAGCGGGCCCTCGCCGACGGAAAGGTCGTGGTCATCGCCGGGTTCCAGGGCGTGGACGACCACGGCAACATCACGACGCTCGGCCGCGGAGGCTCGGATACGAGCGCGGTGGCCATGGCCGCGGCACTCAAGGCCGACGTCTGCGAGATCTACACCGACGTGGACGGCGTCTACACGACCGACCCCAACGTCTACGATAAGGCCCGAAAGCTCCACCGGATCTCCTACGAGGAGATGCTCGAGCTCGCGAGCTTAGGGGCCAAGGTGCTCCAGATCCGCTCCGTCGAGTTCGCCATGAAGTACAAGGTGCCGATCCACGTCCGCTCCTCCTTCAGCGAAGTCGAGGGGACCTGGGTGGTCGAGGAGGATCAAGGGATGGAAGAGGTCGTCGTCGCGGGCGTCGCCTACGATCGAAACGAGGCGAAGGTCACCCTCCGGGGCGTGCCCGACCGCCCGGGCGTCGCGGCCCGGATCTTCGGGCCCTTGGCCGAGAAGAGCATCGTCGTCGACATGATCGTCCAGAACGTGGGCGAGAGCGGCCGGGCGGCCATGACCTTCACCGTACCGAAGTCGGACCTGAAGCGCGCGCTCGCCGTCATCGAGCCGGTCATCCAGGAACTCGGCGGCGAACCGGTCACGTCCGACACGGGCATCGCCAAGATCTCCATCGTCGGCGTCGGCATGCGCAGCCACGCCGGCGTCGCCTCGAAGATGTTCGACGTGCTGGCGGGGGAAGGGATCAACATTCTCATGATCTCCACGTCCGAGATCAAAGTCTCCTGCCTCATCGAGGAGAAGTACGTGGAGCTCGCCGTCCGGGTGCTGCACGACGCTTTCGGGCTCTCGGAGGAGAACCGGGGAGCGGGCTGAGGCGCGAATGGTTCGGATCTACGACACGACGCTCCGCGACGGGGCTCAGGGCGAGGACGTCTCCTTCACGGTCGAGGACAAGCTGCGGATCGCCCAGCGGCTCGACGGCCTGGGGATCCACTACGTGGAGGGCGGCTGGCCCGGCTCCAATCCCCGCGACATCCAGTTCTTCCAGGAAGCCCGCTCGCTCCGCCTCAAGACCGCGAAGCTCGCCGCCTTCGGGAGCACGTGCCGGGTGGACGTGGAGCCCGAGGACGACGCCAACATCCAGGCGCTCCTCGAGGCTGCCACCCCGGTCGTGACCGTCGTCGGGAAGACCTGGGACCTGCACGTGGAGGACGTGCTCCGCACGACGCTTCCCAAGAACCTCGAGATCATCGACAAGAGCATCCGCTTCCTGAAGGAGCGCGTGCCGGAGGTCATCTACGACGCCGAGCACTTCTTCGACGGCTACAAGGCCAACCCCGAGTACGCCCTGGAGACGCTCTCGGCCGCGGTCCGGGGCGGCGCGGACGTCCTCGTCCTCTGCGACACGAACGGCGGGAGCCTCCCTTGGGAGGTACGGCAGATCATCTCGGACGTGAAGGCGAAGGTCTCGGTTCCGCTCGGGATCCACTGCCACAACGACGCGGAGCTCGCCGTCTCGAACACCCTGATCGCGGTGGAGGCGGGCGTGGGCCACGTCCAGGGAACCGTGAACGGGTACGGGGAGCGGTGCGGCAACGCAAACCTGATCTCCATCATCCCAAACCTGATCCTCAAGATGGGCCGCTCGTGCATCCCCATGGACCGGCTGAAGCGCCTTCGGGACGTGGCCCGCTTCGTGGACGAGCTCGCCAACCTCCAGCACAACAAGCACCAGCCCTTCGTCGGCGACAGCGCCTTCGCGCACAAGGGAGGGATCCACGTCTCGGCCGTGCGGCGTAATCCCCTCTCCTACGAGCACATCGACCCCAAGGCGGTCGGCAACGACCAGCGCATCCTCGTCTCCGACCTCTCCGGCCGGGGGAACGTCCTGTCCAAGGCGAGGGAGCTCGGGATCCGACTCGAGGAGGGGAGCGACATCGCGGTCGAGGTCCTCGAGAGCATGAAGAAGCTGGAGGCCGAGGGCTACCTCTACGAGGGAGCCGAGGCGAGCTTCGAGATCCTGCTCAAGAAGAGCATCGGGAAGCACCGGAAGTTCTTCGACCTCGTCGGCTTCCGGGTGATCGACGAGAAGCGGAACGAGGGGGAGCACCCCTTCGCCGAGGCCACCATCATGGTGAAAGTCGACGGCGTCGTGGAGCACACGGCCGCCATCGGCAACGGCCCGGTCAACGCCCTCGACGCCGCGCTCCGGAAGGCGCTGGAGAAGTTCTACCCCGCGATCCGGGACGTGAAGCTCGTCGACTTCAAGGTGCGGGTCCTGAACTCCGGCGGCGGGACGGGCTCGCGGGTCCGCGTCCTCATCGAGTCGAGCGACGGCGTCGACACCTGGGGCACGGTCGGAGTGAGCGAGAACATCATCCAGGCCTCCTGGGAAGGCCTCGTCGACTCGCTGGAGTACAAGCTCCTGCGCGACGAGGAGGGGCGGCGGAAGACCCCCAGCGAACTCGCCGAGTAGCCCTTGATGCGGGCCGGCGACGAGCTCCGGGCCGTCCTGGGCCTCGCGCTCCTGGCCGCCGGGGCGTGGTGGCTCCCCGGCCTCCGCACTGCCCTCTTCCCCCCTCGCCCTGCCCCGCCCACCGCCGTCTATGCTCTCTCCTCCGAGCCTCGTCTCTTCTGGTCGCCCGCCGGTGAAGCCGGCGTCCCTCCAAGGGCGGAGGGACGCGTCCTCGGGCCGGCCGGCACGCTCCTGCGGCCGATCGGAG
>JACRCS010000345.1 GCA_016218905.1 Deltaproteobacteria bacterium | reverse complement strand
GAAGCTCGAGTCCTTCGTCGAGGCGCGCGCGAAGGCAGAACCAAAGGCGCCCCGCGGCCGCGGGCGCCCATCGAGTGTGAAGTGACGTGTCGCTGGAATCAGGAGGAAGGCGCTGCAGGCTCGGACGCTGAAGGAGCATCACGGAGCGGCAACTCCGCGCCGGCCGGGAAGTGAAGGTCCGCGTCCACGGGATCGACGATCAGGAGAAGCGCCAGCCGTTCGGCCAACGTGCGAAGCAGTACGCCTCGGATCTCGCCTTCCGTCAGGACGCCAGCCCCGCCCGGCTGCTCTTACCACTCCAGGGGGCGTTCTTCTCCGTGGACCCTAAAGACGGGGTAGTGCGAGCCGACAACCATCGGGTGGGCAGTAGAGTCACCCCGCTTGACGAGCTGCCCAGGCAGGCGTACCTGGATCCAATTCTCGGAAGACCACTGGTCCAATTGAGCAGCAGCGTCCTGCTGCGTCGTACCAGGCATGATGACAGGGAGCTCTCGGTCTGATCGGAACAGGATGTCTCCGAGCTTGGTCTTATTTGCGGTGTAGAGGTCAGGGATAGAAACTTCAGTCAGCCAAAAACTGGCCGGCAGGTGATCCACCTGAAGCGCGATCTCGGCTGGTCCGAAGACGTTTTCCTCGTTGTCCTTCAACTCCAAATGAAGCAAGTAGTCCGTCTTTTTGACCAGGAGCGTTCGCACCACCATCGGGCGCACCCCGCCTTGCAGGACAGCTCCGGTAAGCTCCCTAAACCAATAGTGCGTTCCGTACATGGTGGGAACCAACGCTCCTAGGAAGTGTTGCAGTAGTGACAAGCTGGCCCATTCGCAAATCTGTGGCGGGTTCTTAACCTCGGGAGGTGTTATTGTGAACCCGGCGAAGGCCCTAAAAGGCTTATCATGAGAGGGTAACGTCGCCCTTCGAAGAGCATCAATCGGAAGACAGAAATACATCCCGAAGTTATCGTCGTGGACGATGAAGTGGTCCACCCACTGGGATGCCGGCCTGTAGGAGACTGGTCCGACCCGCTTGTAAGCAGGCTCTGCTTCTGGTCTCCACATGTCCGAGTTCAAAGTGTGCCCCACAACGGGAACGATATGCCGTTCGATAGCAGTGGTGAAACCCAACAGGCACGGGAATCCGCTTTCCACGTACCGATAGAGGTGGTCTGCATACCCGTTATTTGCATCGATACTAGAAAAGTATTCCTTGCTCTCCAGACGCAAATTATAGTAACTCACCAGCGCCGCGATGTCTTGATTGTTGAGTCCAGGATGTAGCCCTGTTGAAGAACTCCCCGAGGCTAACCCTAGGACTTTGTTCAGGTGGTGGGGATATACCAACTGGTGAGCCCCGGCTACTGTGTTATTTAGGGCTGTAGACAATGCAGCGTGTGCGCACCTCGAAGTAAACAGATTCTGCTGGCAGAAGAAGGTGCCGACAATGTTGAATTCAGCCCGTTCGGTGGGCGACAAAGCGATCTGGCATCGGAAAGTCTGGGAAGAATGTATATAGTTATTGAGGAGCAGGGGGTATGCTTCAGTTCCGGGCACCTGGAGTCTCGGTCGACCCACAATGGAACTGAAGACATATGAGAACCAATCCCTGCCCGAGGGACGTAGATTGAAGACGATACTGCTAGAGAGAATCGCGCCCTCGGATGGGAGGCGAAGTATATCGTCGGGGTTTATGACGGGAATCCTACTGAAGGAAAGACGGAACACCTCGGCCGTTAGCGACTCACCGAAATAGGTATCAAGAGCTTCCTTCTCACCGACCAACTCGGGAGTCTCGAAGGGGAGCGTTTCGACAATTGCGCTCTGCACCCCCATTTTGCGCATGAGAGTGCAGAGCCGGTGCATCGCGCGATTGTTGGTGTTAGTAGTAGCGTTCCAGACCGACGAGATAAGTTGGAAGAGGGAGTGACCAGGAGAGACATCGACAATCCGAACCATTGACTCACGCCCCCTATCCCAAAGAAAAAAGAGCCGACGCAAGACGCCGGCCCTTCAAGATCGTCACCTAGCCAATGTTCTAAAACATATCCCCAATGGGACCGGTGAGGCTAAATACAACATCTTTAGCCTTTTTTTCCGATTCGATCTCCTGGAGGAATTGCACGACCTTATCCTCATCTACTAGCCCCCGGGGATCCAATGCCGCTAGCTCAAGAGGGCAGGTGCTCGCTTTCACGCTAGCACCCTCTGATTCCGGCTTCTCAGCCATGTTCCCTCCCCTCTCCTCCGGTAAAAATTAAGCGCTATCCGCCACAGACCGTCCAAAGCCTAAATGAGGTTCCTTTACTAAAGTGGTGATTCCCGAGTCAAGTGGAATTTTAGCACGATCGACCGACTTTCAAGGAACTTGAGAGGGAAATTTTGAAACGAGTCCGGTCCGAGGAGATAGGACAGCGCGCGCTTCATCAGTGCCAGCCAAACGGACACCTAAACGGACACTCGATGGTCGGATAACAAAAAAGGGTTACAGGTGAAGACCCGTAACCCTGTGTTTTTACTGGTCGGGGCGAGAAGATTCGAACTTCCGACCCCCTGCGCCCAAGGCAGGTGCGCTACCAGGCTGCGCCACGCCCCGACGACCCGCGACCGTAGCACAAGCCTCCCGCACGACGCAAGGTGAACGCTCAGCCCAAGGTCGTCCCGGAGGCCCGCCGGAGGGCAGGTGGGCCGAGGCGCGTCGCGATGGCCCAGGCCAGCTCCGAGACGCGCGTCTCCTCTCGGGCGGCGTCGTCCGGAAAGCTCCGGTACGGATGCTCCAGGCGGTCGAAGCGGATGAGGTGGACGTACTCGTGCGTCAGCACGTAGGCGAGCAGGTCCCTGGCCGTGAGCGCCGTGTCCTCCCGGAGCCGCTCCAGGATGTTGTGGTCCTGAAGGCAGATCCGGTAGTGCGCGCGCACCCCCTGTCCCCCGGAGAAGGGCGAGCGGGGCTGGACGACGCGGTGGAGCCTGCGAATCTGCGCGAGCCTGCCCGCCCCCAAGATCTCCTGCGCGCGGAGTTGGCGCAGCGTGCACACCTCGTGGCTCGTGCGCGCGAACCAGTCGTCGGGCAGCGCGAAGTACTGGCCCGTCATTTCCCGCGCGATCCGGAGGGCCTCGGCCAAGGCCTCGAGCTCCTGCCGCCCGAAGGCTCGCGCGCGCAGCGCCATCACCCGGCCTCCGGAGCGGAGCCGCGGACGAGCTCCTTCAGGGCCCTCGCGAAGCTCTCCCGCTCGAGGGGTTTGACGAGGTAGGCGTCTGCACCCTTCCGGGTGCCCTCCTCCCTGCGGTCGAGGCAGGAGACGATGAGCACCGGGATCGACCGGGTGGCCGGATCGGCCTTGAGCTCCCGGAGCACCTCCCAGCCGTCCACCTTGGGCATCAGGAGGTCCAGCGTGATGGCGGAGGGCCGTTCCTTCCGGGCCAGCTCGACGCCCTCCGCTCCCCCGCGGGCCGCGATTGCGCGCATCCCCTCGGCCTCGAGGAGCTTTCGGATGAGCTCCAGGGACGACGGGTCGTCCTCGATCACGAGGACCGTCCGGGTCGTCCGTCCTGCGGCAGCGGCGCGCGCCGCGGGCTCCGCGGTGCCGGCCTCCGGGATGGTGAAGAAGAAGCGGCTGCCCTGTCCCAGCGTGCTCTCGACGAGGATCTTTCCCCCCATCAATCGCACGAGCATCCCGCTCAGGGAGAGGCCGAGGCCGGTACCCCCATGCTCCTTCGAGTAGCTCGGGTCGACCTGGAAGAACTTCTGGAAGATCCGGTCCTTGTCTTCGGGCGAAATGCCGATCCCGGTGTCGCTCACCTCGACGCGCAGCCCCTCCGGCACCCGCGCGATCGCGCACGTCACCTCCCCTTTCTTCGTGAACTTCACGCCGTTGGAGAGGAGGTTGACGAGCACCTGGCGGATCTTGTCCGCGTCCGCGGTGAAGACGCCGACGTCGTCGGCGACGACGGAGCGGAGGGCGATGCCCTTCCGGTATGCCAGGGGCTTGACCGTGTCGAGCGCCTCCTGGACGACGGCCCGGGGGTCGAAGGCGCGCGGCAGGGACTCCATCCGGCCCGCCTCGATCTTCGAGAGGTCGAGGACGTCGTTGATGATCTTGAGCAGATGGCGCGAGTTGGAGAGGATCCGCTGCAGGCTCTGCCGTTGTTCCGTGTTTACGGCCCCGTCGACCTCGTCCAACAGGAGCTCGGTATAGCCGATGATCGAGTTCATCGGGCTTCGGAGCTCGTGGCTCATGTTGGCGAAGAACTGGTTCTTGATGCGGGCGGCCTCGGCGACCTCGCGGTACTGGGACTGGAGCGTGCGGTGTGCCTCCTCCAGTTCCGCCGACGTCCGCTGGATCTCCTTCAGGTGCCGCTCCTGGTAGGTGTCGCTGAAGGAGCTGATGGCCCGGTCGACGACGCCGTCGAGGAGCGCGAGGACCGTGCTGAGGGTCTCCCCGCTGAAGCGCTCCGTGAGGAGCGGAACACAGACGTCGCGGAAGATGGCGAACGCGCGCTGGACCGCGGAGAGCGGGAAACGCAACGGAAACCGCTTCTCCGCCACCTGCTCCACGAAGCGGTCCATGGGCGTCCAGTCGTCGGTGCAGATCGCGGCCAGGTAGGCCGCCGTGGCCCCCCGCGTGTTCTGCTCGAGCTCTTCCCGGGGCCGCGCCAGGTAGTAGGGGCCGCCCGCGGAGGAGAGGATCTGGGCGTACCTCGTCTCGATCTCCGTCCGCTTGGACTGGAGATAGTCGCACAACTCGGGGGGGGCGGAGGAGGCCGTTTGCTTGGACAACGCTTCCTCGTGAGGTGGCGGGTATGGCAGTCCGCGCTTACGGCAGGGTGGATAGCACAACGAACGGCCTCCGGCAACTGGGACCTCGGGCGAGCGAGCGAGATCCGCCGTTAGCGGCTCCCGGCCTGCCCATTCCCACTTTCCGCCGGCCACGCGGCGTATGCTATCCTCGGCCCGTGGAGACCCTACGTTCCATCCTGACAAGCTCCCTGCGCGCCGAGCGCTGGGAACGGATCCAGAGCGTCCTCGACCGCCGCCTCGGGGCGGTGCGCGTCGTCGTCGAGAACCTCCATCACCCCCACAATATGAGCGCTCTCCTGCGGACGTGCGAGGCCTTCGGAGTCCAGTACGTGCACGCGGTGGAGGCGGTGGAGGACTTCACGGTGAGCCGCCGGATCACGCTGGGGGCCCACAAGTGGCTCACCCTCACCCGGCACCGGAGCTTCGCGGAGTGTGCGGGAGCGCTCCGGTCCCAGGGTTTCCGCCTCTACGCGGCCACGCTCGATCCGGCGGCCGTTCCCCTCGAGGAGCTGCCCGTCGACGAACCGATCGCGCTCGTCTTCGGCAACGAGAAGCGGGGCGTGAGCCCGGCCACCAGGGCGCTCTGCGACGGCGCCTACACGATCCGCATGGAGGGCTTCGTCCAGAGCCTCAACATCTCTGTGGCCGCGGCGATCAGCATCCACAGCCTGACCGAGCGGGTCCGCAGGCTCAGGGCCGACGGAGGGCTGCTGGGGGAGGAGGAGAAGGAGAAGCTCCTCGAGAACTGGCTCCCGAAGAGCCTCCGCTGCGGGCCGCGGGTGGCGAAGGCAGCGAGGTAGAGCGGGTATCACACCGCACTTTCTCGTACGCCTGCTTCCAATCGAACTTCTTCTTCTCGTGAAACCCGCGGTGGCAGGAGCGGCACGCGGCTTCCGAGACCTTCCGCACGATGTTTCCCGGCCCCGCGTGGTTCGACCCCGGGCCGTGACACGCTTCGCACGCCACGTCGGCCTCCACGGTGGCACCGTCCTGGCGCCGGAGGAGCGTCGCGTGGCAGGTCGCGCAGCGGCCGTCCTGCACGTTTCCGTTCAGGGCGGCGTAGGCCCGGGCGTGCGGCGTCTGGCGCCAGCCTCTGTGCTCCTCGGGATGGCAGCTTCGGCACGTCTCGGAGCCCACGTGCGAGCTCTCTCCGGGAGCAGCCGGCAGCTTCGGGGGCTCCTTCGCCGGCGGGGGGTCGCCTCCGCCGCTGCGCTGCCACGGCTGGAGCTTCGGATCGAAAGCCCTCCCTGCCGGCGGAACGTCCGGAGGACGCCTCCACGCCCGCTCCGCCTTCTTGTAGGCGGCGACCCACTCGGCGATCTCCGGGGCGGCCGGAACGGTCGTGTCGAGCGGGATGAGCCTGTGAGCCTGGGGCGTCGCCTTCGTCCGCTCGACGAGGCCCAGGTACTTTCCCTGTTCCCCCGCGTGGAGGAGGGTCGTCTCGCCGACCATTTCCGGCTCGTTCAGGAGCTCGCTCGTCCCGCCCCCGACGATCAAGGCGATGCCGGGAACGGCGGCGGCGAGCTTTCGCTCGCCTTCGAGACCCAGATTCGAGAGACAGACGATCGTCGCCTCTCCCGAGAGCTCCTTCACCGCCTCGCGGGCCGCCTCGATGGGATCGGAGACGTCGATTCCGAGCTCGCTGTCCCGCGCCGGGTCGGGGTTGAGCAGGCCGAAGACGGCGATCCGGGTTCCCCGGGCCGTCAAGACCTTCCAGCGGGGGAAGGGATGGCCGCCGCCCTTCTTGCGGAGGTTCGTCGAGACCAGCGGGAGACCGGTCTCCTTCCCCAGTTGCGAGAGGAAGGCGAGACCGTCGGCGAGCTCCGCGCGGCCCACGTTGACGGCGTCGGCCCCCATCTGCACGGCCGCCTTCGCCTCGAGGCGCGCCTTCTCCCCCAGGAGGTCGCGCTGGGGATGGTGCGTCACGATGAACGGGCCGAAGAGGAGGTCCCCCGCGTCCAGGTAGAAGAGGGGAGCTCCGTCGGCTCGCAGGGCGGTCAGTTGGGCTGCTCTTCGGGCCAGACCCCCGAACCGGCCGCCCTTTCAGCCGCAGGGCTCGATCTCTCCCCGGATGTTGGAGCCGTACGCGATGCGCAAGCCCTGGGAGAGCCCGGGCGCGGGGAGGGCGAGCGCCG
>JACRCS010000344.1 GCA_016218905.1 Deltaproteobacteria bacterium | reverse complement strand
GTCAGGAGCTGGCCCAGCGATCCTTCTCCCTTTTCCATCCGGCCGAGGACGGAGCGCAGGTCGCCGACGACGCTGTGGAGGTCCTCGTAAAGGGCGTCGTCGTGCATGAGCCGGCCGAGCGTGCCCTTGGGGTTCTGGGCCGAAGCCATGAGGGATTGTGCGGTATCGAGCGTGGTGGAGAGCCGGCCGGTGGCGTCCCTCAGGTTCGCGAGCGTCTGCCGGAGATTCTCTCGGTTCTCCTCCAGGACCTCGTCCAGATCGGTGGTGAGCTTCTCGACCTGGTTCGTGATCCGCGGCGCGCTCTCCGAAAGGGTGTCGGCGAGCTTGCGCGCGCTGGCGAGCCCCTGGTCGATGTTCTGGCGGTTGGCTTCCACCAGGAGCCGGACGTCCGCCGTGAGCGTGCGCAGGTTCTGGAGCGACTCGCGCAGGGCGGCGCGGTTCTCCGCGACGACGTCCCTCAGACCCACGCTCAACCCGCGGAAGCCCTCCAGGATCTCCCGCAGGCTCCGCTCTCCCTGGTCGCTGCCGAAGACGCTGGCGAGCCGCTCGGTCACGCGCTTCACGTCGGCCGAGATCTCGTTCAGGTTGGCGAGCAGGCGGTCGAGGTCTCCGGGCGGCGCGCCGCTCCGGAGCCACTCGCCGTCGCGGAGGAGCTCCGTCGCACTGCCCGGGACCACCTCCACGTATTTCTCTCCGAGAACGCCGTGCGTCTTGACGCTCGCGGTGCTGTCCCTGGGGAGCTTTACCCGGTTCTGGATCCGGAGGACGAGGAGTGCCTTGTGGTCGTGGAGGCGAACGTCCTCGATGGAGCCGACATCGATCCCCGCCACGAGGACGTCGCCGTCCTTGGAGACACCGGCCGCGTTTTCGAGGAGCAGGAAGAGGGAGTACCCGCCTTCGCCACCGGCCGCGAAGGTTCCCAGCCGCAGCGACATGTACGCCAGCAGGAGCACCGCCATCATGACGAGCAGGCCGACCTTCGCTTCGGGCGAGAGGCGCTTCATGGTGCTCCTCACTGGATCGGAGCCGCGGGCCCCTGGGCGGTCCCGCTGAGGAACTGGACCAGGTAGGGGTTCGGGTCCGCGCGGATCTCCTCCGGCGTCCCGAAGGCGATGATCTTCCCCCCGTAGAGCATGGCGATGTAGTCGGCGATCTTGAAGGTCGCCTGCAGGTCGTGACTGATCACCACGTAGGTCCTGCCCGATTCGCGCTGGGTGTCGTGGATGAGCCGGTCGATGGCGTCGGCCATGATCGGATCCAGACCCGAAGTCGGCTCGTCGAAGAGGACGATGCTCGGCTCGAGGACGAGCGCCCGTGCGAGGCCCACGCGCTTTCGCATCCCGCCCGAGAGCTCCGACGGCATCTTCTCCTCGATGCCGGGAAGGCCCACGGTCCGAAGCATCTCGGCCACGCGCTCCCGAATGCGCTCCGGCGGGAGGTCGGTGTGCTCTTCAAGGGGGAAGGCGACGTTTCGCCCCACCGTCATCGAGTCGAAGAGCGCCCCTTCCTGGAAGAGCATGCCGAACTGGCGCCGAACCTGCATCGCCTCGCTCTTCGAGAGCGCGCAGATGTCCTGCCCGTGCACGAGGACCTTTCCGTTGTCGGGGCGCATGAGCCCGATCATGTGCTTGAGCGTGACGCTCTTCCCGCCGCCGCTCCGGCCGATGATGACGGTCGTCCTGCCCCGGGCGATGCGCAGATCGAGCCCGTCGAGGACCTTCTGCCCCCGAAAGGACTTGTGCACGTCGACGAACTCGATGGCGGTCTCTTCCATGGGCGTCAGAACATCAGCGCGGTGAGGAAGTAGTCGGTGATCAGGATCAGCACGGACGCGAGCACCACCGCCTCGGTCGTTGCCTTCCCCACGCCTTGAGCCCCCCCGCTCGCCCCGTAGCCTTTGTAGCAGCCGATGGCGGCGAGGATGAACCCGAAGCAGGCTGCCTTGATGAGGCCGTTGTAGATGTCCGCCAGGTCCACGTACTTGACCGTGTTGCTCACGTACGAACCGGAGTTGATCCCCAGCAACGTCACCCCGACGAAGTACCCGCCGAGGACGCCGACGAAGTCGCTCACCACACAGAGGACCGGGACCATGGCGACGCCCGCGGCGATCCTCGGCACGACCAGGTACTTGACGGGATCGACGGCCATGACGAAGAGGGCGTCGATCTGCTCGGTGACCCTCATGGTCCCGAGCTCGGCGGCCATGGCGGAGCCCGCCCGGGCCGTGACCATGAGGCTCGTGAGCACCGGCCCGAGCTCTCTCGTCATGGAGAGGGCCACGGTCGTCCCCACGAGCCCCTCGGCTCCGAACTTCCGGAACCCGTAGTAGGCTTGGAGGGCGAGCACCATGCCCGTGAAGGCCCCGGTCAGCAGGATGACCGTCAGGGAGCGGACGCCGACGAACTCCATCTGCTGGAAGATGAGTTTCCAGCGGACCGGCCACCCCGCGGCGCTCCGGAGGACCTCGAAGAGAAACCGGAAGACGCCGCCGACCTCCTCGAGCCGGAACAGCACCAGCCGGCCGATGGCCTCCAGAAAGGCGGTCACGAGTCTTCCGCCTTCCGCCCCACTAGCCTTCCTCGTAGACTCTCGGCACCCGCGGGCCGATCCCGCAGAGGACCTCGTACGGTATGGTATCGAGCCACGAAGCCAGTTCCTCCACCCGGATCGACTCGCTCCCCTGGCGGCCGATGAGCGCCACCTCGTCGCCCCCGCGGGCGCCGGGCACGTCCGTGAGATCGAGTACAGCCAGGTCCATGCAGACCCTGCCGACCACGGGCGCGCGGCGACCCCGGACGAGCGCCGAGGCGCGGTTGCCCAGGGCCCGGCGGTAGCCGTCGGCGTAGCCGACCGGAACGACGCCCAACGTGGAGGGGCGCTTC
>JACRCS010000330.1 GCA_016218905.1 Deltaproteobacteria bacterium | reverse complement strand
GAGGCCCGTGCCGAGCACCGCGTCGACCAGGACGCTCGCCCTCTCGACCTCCTCCGGAGCGCGAGCGGAGGCCGTCTCCCCCACCTCCACGAGCCTTCCGCCGCCCGCGAGGTACGCGCCCAGGTGGACGGCCGCGTCGCCTCGGACGCCTTCTCGGGACCCGAGGAGGACGGCCGTCGCCCGGCAGCCTGCGTTCTGTAGACAGCGGGCCACGACGAAGCCGTCGCCGCCGTTGTTCCCCCTGCCGCAGACGACGGCGGTGGACCCGCCCCGCGCCTGCTCCCCGTACTGCTCCAGCAGGCTGCGGAAGACGCCCCGCCCGGCGGTCTCCATGAGCACCGCGCCCGGAAGGCCGAGGTCCCGGATCGTGCCGGCGTCCAGGGCTCGCATCTCTTCGGCGGTCAGCAGCGGTTTCACGGCTCTCCCTCGAAGACGACGACCGCCCCCGCGACGCCCGCGTCGTGGGAGAGCGTCAGGTGGACGCGCCCGACTCCGAGCTCCGCGGCTCGCCGCGCCGCGACCCCGGAGAGCTGAAGCCGGGGCGGCCCGCCCTCGGAGACCACCTCGAAGTCCCGCCAGGCGACGCCCTCCGTCCAGCCGGTGCCGAGCGCCTTCATGGCGGCCTCCTTTGCGGCGAAGCGGGCGGCGAGCCCCTCGTCGGGCTCCCTCCGCCCGGCACACGCTTCCCGCTCGCCCGGCGTATAGACGCGGTCGAGGAAACGCTCCCCGCGCGCCTCCCGCAGCCGGCGGATTCGGGCGACCTCCACGAGATCGAGCCCCAGCCCGAGGATCACGCCGCCTTCACTTCCGCTGCTCCCCCCTGTCCCACCCGCTCCATCTATCTCCTGCGTGTCTGGTTAGGCCGTAAGGGGTCGGTTATGGGTTATCGGTTATCAGTATCAGTCTAAGCACCGAAAACCGAAAACCGAGAACCGAAAACCGTCTTTAGCCGCTCGCTACGCCCCCACCTCTCGGCGCACCGCCTCCACGATCCGGTCGGCGTAGTTCCGGATCCGGCCCTCGTCGTCGCCCTCGATCATGACGCGGAGCTTCGCCTCGGTCCCGGAGTACCGGACGAGGACTCTGCCCGCCGAGCCGAGCTCCCGCTCGACCGCCGCGACCTCGGCCGTCACCTGGGGGAGGCTGGCCAGGGGGCGGCGCTCCCGGACCTTCACGTTCAGGAGGACCTGCGGCACCGCGGTCATGACCTTGGCGAGCTCCGAGAGCGGCTTTCCGCTCTCCACCATCACCGCGAGGAGCTGAAGCGCCGCGAGCACGCCGTCGCCCGTCGTAGCGTGGTCGAGGAAGATGAGGTGGCCGGACTGCTCGCCGCCGAAGTTGTAGCCCTGGGCCCGCATGGCCTCGACGACGTACCGGTCGCCCACCCGGGCGCGCTCGAGGCGGATGCCGGCCTCGGCGAGCGAGCGCTCAAGGCCGAGGTTGCTCATTACCGTGGCGACCACCGTGCCGCCCTGAAGCTTTCCCGCGCTCTGGAGCTTGCGGCCGCAGATCGCCATGATGTGGTCGCCGTCGACCTCCTCGCCGCGCTCGTCGACGACGATAACCCGGTCCGCGTCCCCGTCCAGCGCGATGCCCAGGTGCGCGCCGGTCTCTCGGACCGTCGCGGCGACGCAGGAGGGATGGAGGCTGCCGCACTCCTCGTTGATGTTCACCCCGTTGGGCGTCACGCCCAGCCGCACCACCTCGGCCCCGAGCTCCTCGAAGACGGCCGGCGCCACCTTATACGCGGCCCCGTTGGCGCAGTCGACCACGACCTTGACCCCCTCCAGGGTGAGCCGGGAGGGAAAGGTCGACTTGAGGAAGACTACGTAGCGGCCGACGGCGTCGTCCACCCGCGCCGCCTTCCCCACCTCGGTGGCGACCGGCCGGACGTGCTCCAGAGCGCCGTTGAAGATGTGCGCCTCCATCTCCGCTTCCACCTCGTCGGGGAGCTTGAAGCCGTCGCGGTCGAAGAACTTGATCCCGTTGTCCTGAAAGGGATTGTGCGAGGCGGAGATCACCACGCCGGCGTCGGCGCGCATGCTCGAGGTGATGAAGGCGATCCCGGGGGTCGGCAGCGGGCCCACGAGGAGGATGTCGACGCCCATCGAGCAGATTCCGGCGGCCAGCGCGTTCTCGAGCATGTAGCCGGAGAGCCGCGTGTCCTTCCCGATGACGATCCGGTGCCGCCCCGGCCTGCGCTCCTTGAAGACGTGGGCGGCCGCCCGGCCGAGCTTCACCATCATCTCCGTCGTCATCGGCTCGACGTTGGCGATCCCTCGTACTCCGTCCGTCCCGAAGAGCTTTCTCGTCCCAACCATCCGGAACCCTCCTGGTGTAGTGCCAGCAGGCTGCTGAAAGAGCAGCCTGCGTTGCGCGCCACGCCCCCACGATGGGGTGCATCCCGGAGCCCATGGAGTTTTCAGCATCCTGCTGTGCTGCTCCCGCCTCCGTGTCCCCCTCAGCGGCGGGAGCCCGCCTGGCGGACGACGATGTGCAGGATCTCCGGTGCCTTCGTGGTGCGCCGCAGCGTGGGGCTCGGAAGAGCGAGCTCCACCGGCCGGCTCACGCTCCCGTCGAGACCCGTCACGTCCACGGTCTCGGTCGGGACCTCATCGATCCGCTTGAGCATTGACATCCCCCCGACGAGCTCGACCTCCGCCGGATCGACCCGGACCCCGACCACCTCCATCCCCTGGGCGGGGCGGCCCCTGAGCCGCGGCCTCACCGCGACCCGTTTGACGCCCTTGAGGTCGAGCTCCAGCGCGATGGCGGAAGGCGAAAGATAGGTGACTTCGATGCGCTTGGGAAGCCTCATGCGGGAGGCCAGGTTCTCAAAGGTGGTGACGCCCGGCTGTGCGCCTTCGAGACCCAGTACCACCGAGAGCTGCTGCGGGTTGATGCCCGCGAGCAGGGTCCGCGGGCCGCTCAGGCGGGCCCTCACGGTGTCCGGGACGCGATTGAGGATCACGAGGTCGTCGGGGACGCCGGTGAGCTCCAGCGGGATCGAGACCGTCATCTCGCTACGCTTCTCGCCGACGACGAAGATCCAGAGGAGCACCGCCAGCGCCAGCGAGAGGAACTTCAGCCCGCCGTCCCGGATGAAGAGGGCCCGAACGTACGCCGCCGCGCGCCTCATGCTCCCTCCGCCTCGCCGTTCTCGGCCGGCTGTCGCCTGCGGCGCCGGGTCTCACCGGGCTGCGGAAAGAGCCGGAAGAGCACCCTGCGGAGACTCGCCGCATCGAGGTCGCGCGTGATGCGGCCGTTCACGG
>JACRCS010000337.1 GCA_016218905.1 Deltaproteobacteria bacterium | reverse complement strand
GGGGGCGGTCTGCACGCTCACTTCCGGTACTCGAAACGCAAGTGGAACTGTTCGGCCCCGGTCCGAGGGTCGCGGACCACCGGCCGCACGAACTCGGCGCGGGAAATGCCCTTGGCTTCTCCGAGGCGCGCGAGCACGGCCAACGACTGCGGCGCCTGCCCGACGATCTCGACCGTCTGACCCGACAGCTCCAGACTGACGAGCGTCACTCCCGCGGGAAGAAGGTCGTCGAGCAGGTTCAATAGGCGGAGTCGTCCCGGATAGACCCGAAGCCGCTCCCCGAGGTCGCGGGCCAATACGACTCCCTTCTCCGTCCGCTCGCGCTGTGCGAGCACCGGAGCTGCCGCGCGGCGGAGCCTGGCGTCTTCCGCGGCCAGCTGCCGCTGAAAGTCCTTCAGGCACCACAATTCCCAGGCCGCGAGACCCGCCCAGGCGACGAGGGCGCACGCGGCGCCTCCGGCCAGCCAGCGCGCGTGGCCTCGCAAGCGGAGCCGCAGGCGCGCCCGGTCCAGGAAGGGCCCGAGCCGGCGGAGGGGAACGTGGTGGAGCACGTCAGCCATCCAGCGGCCGTACTCCGTCTCTCCCTGGATCCGCCGGACGGGGGCGTCGGCGGCCTCGGGGCCGGCCGCGCGGCGGAAGGAAGAGAAGCTGGCAGCCGTCTGGGATCCCGCCGCCTCAGAAGCCAAGGTGCGCACCGCGCCGCTCGAATCTTTGAACGCGTATAGGGTCCCAGCGCCCGTGGCTACCTCGAACAGCAACGGGCCGCTCTCGGCGGAGAGGGCGAAGAGCGCGCCCTCCGGGATCACGAAGATCGGGCGAAGCCCCGCCAGCCCCGCGCGCCACCCTTCCGCGATCGTCCACACGTTGGCGCGGGTGGTCCCTGCCGCGCTCCGGCGCCGGAGCACGAACACCTGCTCGGAAGCAAAAGGGCTCACTTCGGCCGCTTCGAGCTCCACCGCGGCGCGCAGCTCTGCCCGCCGGTGGAAAGGGAACTCGCGCACCGCCTCGCCGCAGCGCCCCACCCCCAGCACGACGGCCCGAAAAGCCGCCACGCCCGAACCTGCCGCGACCTCACGGGCACCACGCCGGCTCGCGCTCCATAGCCGATTGCCGACGTAGAGGACCCGCGGCAGGAACAGCCGCCCTGCCAATCGCATCACGGCCTCCACTCCGCCAGGACGAGGGGACCGCTTGTCGTTTCCTGGCGCGCGACGACCGCCTCCAGTTCGTCCGCGCCGTCACCCACCCGGGCACGGATCCGCACCCGTACCCATCGCGACGGGAAAAAGGTAACGTCCTCCTCCGACCCGAGCTGGCCCGCGACCGCGGTGAAGGCCTGCCGGTTGAGGACGCCTTCCCGGCGGAGAGCGTCGAGGGAGGCTGCCCGCGTCGAGCCGAAGAGCGCCTCCCATAGCTGTCGGTCCATCGTCAGCGGATTCACCGTTCCCGCAGACCATAGGCTCGTGAGATTGCGCACCCGCTCGTAACCTTGCGCGCCGATGCCGGGCATCAGGGCAAACTCCTCCATGACTTGCGGAAGGCCGTTGCGCGGCCCGTAACCGAGCCCCAGTAGGCGGTAGTCGTGCGACTCCGCCCCGTTCAGGCGCTTGAAGTCGTCGGTGTCGATCCAGTCTTCCAGGGCATCCGTCGCACGGGGCTGCCGCCTCTGGGGAGCTCCCGCGTCGATCACCTGTCCGATGGCGGCGGGCGAGGTGATGAGAGAGAGCGTCCCGGCCAGATCTTGAAGGCTCACCTCGACGCCGGGTCCGTACTCGATCTTCTCACCCCAGAGGGGCCACCGCGCTTCGCGGCCGTTCAGCGTCGCCCTTAGGTGCGCGGCCTCGAAGGGCGCCGTCGCCACGGCGAACGCGACCTCGGTGAAGGCCGAGTAAGCCTTCAGGTGCGCGGAGGTCTTCTCCGACGCCCGCCAGGCAAGACCGACCCACTGGCGCGTCGTCGTCGTGATGTGGACCGCCACCGTCGCGACGATGAGGACGAACAGGAGCACGCTCGGCAACGCATAGCCATCCTGGCGGCCCCGGCAGGTTCCGAGCCTCTTACATTTCCGGGGACGAGTACTTGTCCGCCTTGAATGGGTTGTACGAGCGCACGTGGTACAGCACATCGTGCTCAACCCCTCTTTCCGAGAAACTCAAGCGAATCAGGCTGGGCATGGCCGAGAGCGCCCTGGCGTCGAATCGGTCCGACCATGAGGACTCCGTCACGAAGCGATCTTCTTCCCGGCTGAACGTGCGCCGCACCGGGCCGTAGTAACGGAAGCTACAGTCCTCTACGCCATCGAAGAGCACCAGGCGAAGGTCCGGCTCCAAGTGGTCGTCCCACTCCTTTAGGTACCCCCGGTCGAGCACGGTCTCTTCATATACCACCCTGGCAGGCTTGCCCTCCACACCGCCCTCGCGGAGGAGGCGCGCCATGGCGGGAAACCCTTTACGTTGAACCGAGCTGAGGGTGACGAACCGCAGCTCCGATGACGTCCCGATGAAGTAAGGCCTCTTCGTCTCCAGGCCCTGAGGATCCCGAGCGGTCACGTAGTAGTCGAACGACCCCTCGATCGCTGCCGTGATGAGCCAACGCAGGCGAAACTGCTCGAGCTCGTCGAACCTCGCGTGGTCGCTTCTCGCCCAGGCCTTCAGGAAGGCGCTGTAGCCCGCGGCGGCCAACGCCAGGAGCGCGGCGAGGATGGCGGTAGCGATCAGGACTTCGACCAGGGTGAAGCCACGGGCGCCGGCACCGGGGCGGACGCCCCTGCGACGGATCAGTGGCGGCTCCACGCCAGCTCCTCGTAGTGGAGCGACTTGTGCGCGCCACCGGGCACCTCCGCGAGCTCGACCGAAACAGCGTAGACGGTGAGCAGGTACTCACCGTGCACGGGTAGGCCGGTGAACTCGTCTTCTTCGGTGACGACGTTCCTTGCCGATTTCGCGGCCATGGCCTTCCACCGGTACGAGACCCGGCGTCCCTGCCCCCCTTCCCCCTCGACGCGGCCCGAGAAGAGTGCCTCTCGCACGCGAGCCATCGCCTCCGGTACGGCCTCTGCCAGCCGCACCTCCGCCCGGGCCCGATCCAAGGCCCGCATCGAGGTGCGGACCGCGAGCGTCGCGCCGCCGAACACGGCAAAGAGAATGGCGCTGGCGACCAATACTTCGACGAGGGTGAAGCCTCTACTGCCGGCCGCGGCTTTCAAACCCGTTGCGCCCGAAGTCATGGGTCTCTGGTTCCAGCGAGAGCCACACGAATTCTTTGGACCAGATGACCTCGCCTTTCCGCAACAGCTCGATCCGGCGCTCTTTCGATGCCAGTGTCAGCGGCTCGTCTTCCAAGAAGGCCCGCAACTGAGCCACCGTGACGAGCTGGTTTCGGGTCCGCTCCTCCGCCCGCCGCCGAATGCCCTCGTACGCCTGGAAGAAGCGCGGGCCGACGAGAGAGGCACCGAGCGCAGCGATCACCAGCACCAGGAGCGCCTCGACCAGGGTAAAGCCGGCGTCTCGAGCGCCAATCCTCGCCCGCCGGCGGGTGCGAGAGCTCAAGGGTGCCCCCTCACAGCGGCACGTCCACCACGGATACCATGCTGAGCATCAAAACCACTACGATCGAACCGACCACCAGACCCATGACCACGATCATGGCCGGCTCCAGAATGGTGAGAGCGGTCCGGACGCCCGCTTCGAACGCCTGCTTGAGGCGGGTCCGCACATCGGCGAAGACCTCGCCAAGGCGCCCTGACTCCTCCGCGGCCTCGATGATGCCCAGGTACAACTCCGGGAGAACCGACGCCGCCGCCAGCGCCCGACTGAGCGGCTGTCCGTCGCGCACGTCCCTGCGAACGGTCGTCAGCCGGGCTCGGACGAACTTGTTGCTGACGGCCAGCGTTGCGTGCTCGAGCGCCTCGACCAGGGAGACGCCGCTCCGGAGCAGGATGGCCATGGCGGTCGAGAACCGCAGCGTCTCGAGGAGGAGCACGATGCGGTTCAATCCCGGGACGGCGACGCCGATGCGCTGGAGCGCGTGCCGAGCCGACTCGACCCTGACGAGCCTGGGGGTCAAGAAGGCTGCGGCGACCAGCGACAGCAGGGCAAAGGCTCCGTACCGGTGAACGAACTCGCTGGTGGCAAGGAGCGCGCGAGTGTACGCCGGCAAGTCCGCCGTTCCCTCGAACATGACCGCGAAGCGCGGGACGAGGAAGTAAAAGATGAAGATGACGGTCAGGACGCAGACGCACGCAACGACCGCCGGGTAGACGAGGGCCTCTCGGGTCCTCGATCCCACCTCCCGGCGAAAGGCCAAGTTGTCGGCGAGATGCTGGAACGCCTGTGCCAGATCCCCCGTGGATTCGCCTATGGCGACCACACTCACGTAGAGCGAGTCGAAACACTCCGGGCTCTTGCCCATGGCGCCCGCGAGGCTCTCGCCGCCCCTGACGTCGCGGTGGACCCGATCCATGATCTCCCGCAGCGCGGGATGGGCGGTGGCACGCTTCGCCACGTCGATGGCCCGCTCGGGCCGCACGCCTCCGGCCAGGAGCATCGCCAGGTTCGCGGTCAGGGCTTCCACGTCGGCCAAGCCGGGCCGGCGGCGAGGCCAGCCCTTCCCGGTCCGGCCCTGCCGCACTTCAAGCACCCGCACGGGCACCAGGCCCTCGGAGCGCAAGACGTTCGCGAGAGCCTCTCTCGTCGCCGACTCCCGTTCCCCCTTCACAGCCGTGCCCTCGGCCGTGTAGGCCGTGTACTCGAACGTGGCCACTATCCTGCCACCCGGATCACCTCCTCGACAGAGGTGACGCCCCTGAGCGCCTTCAGGACGCCATCTTCCCACAGCGAGCGGATGCGGTTCTGCTTCATGTACGCCCGCGCCTCCACGGGAAAGCGCCCGTCTTTCGGCATCACTTTCACGGCATCCGTGCAGCGCAGGTACTCCATCAGCGCAACCCTGCCCCGGTAACCCGAGCCCCCGCACCGCCGGCACCCTACCGGTACCCGGAGCCCCGAGGTGTCGAGACCGAGCTCGCCGGCGAGGCCCTCGATGCGAAATGCTTCCACCACGGGGGCGTCCGCGGCGAGCGGGGCGGCACAGGCGTCGCAGAGCTTACGCACGAGCCGCTGGGCCACGACCGAGACGAGGGTGGAGTTCAGGAGGTACTCCTCCACCCCAAGGTCGATGAGCCGCGTATACGAAGTGGGCGCGTCGTTCGTGTGGAGGGTGCTGAAGACGAGGTGCCCCGTGAGCGACGACTGCATCGCGATGCGGGCCGTCTCGGCGTCGCGGATCTCGCCCACCATGATGACGTCGGGGTCCTGCCGCAGGATGCTCCGGAGCGCCCGGGGGAAATCGTATCCGATCTCCGGCTTCACCTGGATCTGGTTCACACCGTCCAGGCGGTACTCCACCGGATCTTCGATCGTGATGATCTTCACCTCTTCCCGGTTCAGGCGGCTCAGGGCGGAGTAGAGGGTGGTGGACTTGCCGCTCCCGGTAGGCCCGGTGACGAGGATCACGCCGGAGGTATGGGCGATGTCTTCGCGGAACCAGGCGAGGAGATCGGGCTCGAGCCCGAGCTTCTCGGGCTCGAGCTGGAGCGACTCGCGAGCGAGAAAGCGCATCACGACGCCTTCTCCTGCGTCGACGGGGAGGGTTGAGACCCGGATGTCGACGTTCTTCGAAGCCACGCGTAGCTCGATCTTGCCGTCTTGCGGGATCCTCTTTTCTGCGATGTCGAGCCCGGCGAGGATCTTGATCCGCGAGACCACGGGCAACTGCATCCGGATCGGCAGGAACTCCTCGTCGTGCAGGATGCCGTCGATCCGGTATCGCACCCGGGCCATGTTCTTGTAGGGCTCGAGGTGGAGGTCGGACGCGCCCCGGACCACGGCGCGGGAGACGAGGGCGTTGACCAGGTTGACGACAGGCGCCTCCGACGCCATCTCCCTCAGTTTCTCGACCTCGGTGTCGATGAGCTCCGTTCCTTCGGCCCCTTCCCGGGAGGCGCCCGCCCGCAGTCCGCGCTCCGCGGCCAGCTCCCGGAACTGGGTCTCGCTGGCCAGAGCGAATCGGTAGGGTTCTCTCGCAGCCTCCAGGTGCTGGAGGCAGGCGAGGTTGAGGGGGTCGGTCGTGGCGAACGCGCACGCCTCGTCGTCCTTGCCCAGATAGAGGCAGCCGTTGCGCGCCAGGAAATCGAGGTTGAGGCCCTCAGGCGGGGTCGGCGAGGACTCCGCGGCCAGATCGTACTCCCGGGCGCCCACCAGGGGATACCCGAGCTGCTTGGAGAGGGCAGCGACCACCTGCTCCTCGGTCACCAGCCCCATGTTCGCGAGAATCGATCCGATTCGGCCGCCGAAGCGCTGCTGGTAGGCGAGCGCCCGGCTGATCTCGGTCGGATCCAGCCCCAGGTCGCGGACCAGGATCTCCCCGAGCCGCACCGACGCCTACTCCCAACTACCGATATCGGCGTCAGCACCCTCGCCCCGGGCTTCCCGTCGGCCCCCTGACTGACGATGTCGTACGCTCCGTGTTCTCCCGGACAGGAGTAGACGTAGGGGCGCCCCCAGGGATCGGGGGGAATCTCCTTCGGGAGGTAGGGACCCTGCCAGTGCTCCGCGGACGACTTCCGTAGCTCCTCGAGGTCCTTGGGAAAACGGCCGACGTCGAGGCGGAAGGTGTCACAGGCGGCGGCCAGGAGCTCCACCTGTGCCTTGGCCGTCTTGAGTTTGGAGGATTCGAGCTTGGAAAAGAGCTTGGGAGAGACGAGGGAGGCGAGGAGCCCGATGATGACGATGACGATCAGGACCTCGATGAGAGTGAAGCCGCCGGTCGGACGAGAGGACTTGCTGCGGATCATCGAGGTCTCGATTCTAGATGAATTCGGGAGGACGACGAATTCTTAGGTGGGCCTTATCTCACACGCCGGGCGAGAGTGTCTAGGGCTTTGTCCCCGCCCCTTCGAGCGAGCCTTCCACGCAGTCTCCCCGGAAAAAAGAGCAGCGGAGTCCCCGCCGCGCGGCGGGGGACTCCGGCCGGATGACTTTTTGATTAGAATAGCGTGATCGCCACCCTGGCGGCAATCGCGATCTGGTAGAGGATCTGGGTGATGTCCTTGACATCCTTCATGTAGTTGGGCCGGATCACCTTCTCCGGGACGAGGATCGTGTCGCCGGGGAAGAGCTCGACGTCGCGCACTCCCTTCCGGGACCACCAGCTCCGGTTGTCCATGCTCCCGGGGCTAACCACCGTCCCGTCGGCGCGGACGACGTAGATCTGCTTGGCCTCGGCGTCCGGGGTCGGGCCGCCCGTCAGCCGGAGATAGTGCTCGACCGAGCGTTCGCCCGGTTGCCAGAGAAGGCTGGTGGGGTTGTACACCTGCCCTACCACCGTGACGGTCTGGGGCGCCTTGGGGATGTTGAAGCTGTCGCCGTCCTCCAGCGTGAGGTCCCACTGAGACCCTTCGAGCCGGTCGAGGGGCTGGAGCTGGATCACGACCCGGCCCGTGGCCCTGACCTTCCCGAGCTTGTCGATGAGCGCCTGCTGGGAAGCGAGGAACTGCTTCTGCGCGGCGAGGTCCTCGGCTTCGATGCTCGCCTGCGCCTCCGAGGAAGAGGCACGCAGCACGGCCTGCTGGAGACTCTCCCGCAGTTCGTCGAGGCGGACCTGCTGCTGCAGGCGGGCGCTCTCGCGCGTGAAGACGGCTGCGCGCAGGTACGCCTGTTGGGTGAAGCCCCCGGCGCGGCGGAGAACGCTCGAGAGCTTCTCCCCCTTGGCGACGAAGTAGGTGCCGGGGAAGCGGACCTCTCCGGTGAAGGTGACGCTCGCGGCCTCCTGCCAGTCCGGGATCTTCTTCACGAGGAGCTTGTCGTAGGGCTGGACGGGGAGGTTCTCCTGCGGATCGCCGGCCATGGCCTTCTCGAGGGAGAACCGGAGCGTCCGGGTCTCCGCCGCTTCGCCGTTGACGACCTGCGTGCGCACGATCTCGGCGTCGCTCAGGTACGCCTCGTCCTTTAGGCCCCCCGCCGCGACCACCAGGTCCCGCACCCGCATGTTCTTGCCGTACGGGTACTCGCCGGGGTTGTTCACCATCCCTCCCACGGCCACCCTGCGCACGGGGACGAACTCGAAGGCGGAGTGGACGACGAGATGGTCCAGGTCCGCCAAGGCCAGGTCGTTCTGGGGGTCTCCCTCCAAGGCCTTCCCGAGGTCGAAGGTGTGGATGGTGATCTCCTTCGTCACCGGGTCGGTCCGGTAGAGGTGGGCCACCGGCAGGTAGGCGTCCTTCGTCAGGCCGCCCGCCTTGAAGATCGCGTCGCGCACCTTCATCCCCCGGGTGAGGGGAATCTCGGAGGCCCAACGCTCCTTCTCCTCGGGTGTGGCGGCCTGGGGCCCCGGGAGCAGGACGCCCGGCCGGAGCGGATCGGGCCGGGACGCGGACCGAGGCGCTTCAGGGCGCGCGGTGCCGTTCCTGAGGAGCTCGGGGCGGAGCAACTCCGGACGCACGGCACCCGCAGGCGGGGAGGCGGAACGGAGCGCGTCGGGACCGAAGGAACCGGCGCGCAGTGCGTCCGGCCTCAGCGCATCGGGCCTCGACGGGTCGGGGCGCACCCCGCCGGGCCTCCAGGCGCCGGGCGCCAACAGGTCGGCGGCCTGGGCGTCCAGCAGCGCCTGGGCCCGCAGCTGGTCTTCGCCGAGCATACGGTCGAAGCGCTCCCGGACCGTCTTCCCGCGGCGGGACCTGGGGTCCAGGGCGCCCTTGACCTCCCCCTCGACGAGGACGACCTGCCGGAACCCCTCCGTCCACACCGGGTGCACCACCAGCTCGTCCTGGTCTTCGAGCTCCTTGTTGGCGTCGGAGTCCCCCTTCAGGGCCGCGCCCAGGTTCAGGTAGAGGGTCTCCCGCGAGCGGTCGGGCAGGTAGCGCAGGAGCTCCGCCCGGGTCAGGAGCGCGTTCTGGCTGACGCCTCCGGCGAGCCGCACCAGGTCAGCGACGCGGGCCCCCTTCTCGATGCGGTAGAGCCCGGGGCTCCTCAGCTCTCCGGTCACCGTGGCCTGGAAGGGCGGGCGGAACTGGTACTTCGAGAAGACGTAGACCTCGTCGCGCGCCCGCAGCGGGAGGTTCTCCCCCGGCTCGGGCCCGGAGAGGGCCTTGCCCGGCTCGAAGGGGATGACCGTCTTCGAGCGGTCCGTGCCGGTCTCCCGGAGCACCACTCCGTAGGCGAGGTCCACCTCGGGCTTGAGGTTGTCGGCCGAGACCAGGTCGCGCACCCGCATGCCTTCGCGGTAGGCGAAGGTCCCGGGCTGATAGACGTGGCCGAAGAGGCCGACCTTGTTCTCCGCCTCGGGAGGGAGCGGAAAGACCCGGACGGCGTCGCCGTCCTGGAGGGGAACGTCGCCCTTCACCTCGGGCAGGGCGACCTGGAGCACCACCCGGGCCTGGTTCTTGCGGGCCCGCTCCACCTGGATGCGGCCGCCGGCCGCATCGGCCGAGAGACCGCCGGCGTAGTCCAGGAGTGCCCGGAGTCCCTCCCCCTGCTTCAGCTCGTAGATCGCCGGCCGCTTGACCTTGCCGGAGAGGCGGATCAACCGCTCGGCCCTGGGAATCACCACCACGTCTCCGGATTGGAGCGGCCGGTCGCCCCGGGCGTCGCCCGTCCGCAGGAACTCGTAGAGATCCAGCGTGGAGAGGACCTTCCCCGCCCGGCGGATGAGCACGTTGCGGAGCGAGCCGAGGGGAGTGGGGCCGCCCGCGGCCATGAGTGCCTGGATGGCCGTCGAGAGCGGGGTCAGGGTCACGGAGCCCGGCTGCTCGGCTTCACCGACGACCAGAACCTGCACCGAGCGCATCTCGGTGATGTTCACGGCGGCGGTCACGCCCGTGATGGACTCGGCCCGCCTCCTCAGGAGGTCCCGGGCCTCGGCGAAGGTGAGGCCGCCGACCCTGACGGGGCCCACCTTGGGGAACTGGACCTTCCCCTCGGAGTCCACCTCGAGCGTGTAGTTCGCCTCGAAGCGCCCCCAGAGGGAGACGTCGAACCGGTCGCCCGGCCCCACCCGGTACCCCTCGGGCGGAGCCAGTCCCTTGGCCGGAGCAAAGAGCTCGGGCTGCTTCTGGAAGAGGCTGCGGCCGTAGAGCTCCAGCTCCTCTTCGGGGGCTTGGAGAGCCAGGTCCTTGTCCCGCATCTGGGTGAGCACGTCCTGGGCGCGGTCCTTCTTCTCCTGCTGCAGGCTCTGGAGGACCTGCTGGTGTACCTCGTCGGGGAGGCCGAGGATCAGCCGGCGCGCGGCCAGCTGCTTCTCCTCGGAGGCGTCGACGAGGCCGTCCTGCAGGAAGGCGTCGAGGACGGAGCGGTAGAGGTCCTGCCTGCGCAGGCGCTCCAGGGAGAAGTCGAGGAGCTCGGTCACCTCCTGCTCCTCCATGCCCATGTCGCGCCCGCGCGTCTCGAGGAAGCGCCTGTCGTCGTCGCTCAGCTTCCCGTCCACGGAGAGCGCCTTCGCCTGGGTCATGAAGACGTCGAGGGTCCTCGTCCGATCGGCCGCGATCGCCTCGGCGAGGCGGAGCGCCTCCACCGGATCGAGGCCTAGCTTGAGCGCCTGGTCCCGCAGGAGGGAACGCCGCTCCGGGGTGAGTTTCCCGTCGTCGATGAGCTTCTTCGCGTACTCCTCGAAGAGCGTCCGGGGCTCCAGGATGGGCTTGATCGCCGTCCCCGGAGGCGAAAGAGGGATCTGGGTCGCGGCGGCGCTCGGCGTCTTGATGGCGGGCTGGGGGGCCTGCCCGTACTTCTGGAGGAGTTGGTTCACGTCCACGCCCGGCGGGAGGGAGAGGCCGGGGGGAAGGGTGACCCCACCCGGAGCCGGTTGCGCCGGCTGCGCCTGCTGGTTGGGCGCGGCGGCCGCCGAGGCCGCGACCAGGGAGAGGAGCAGGGCGAAGAGCCAGCGGGGCATGAAAGACCTCGTGTCGGCAGGAAGGACGGGCCCGAAGCGCTCCACGCGAGGAGAGCGTGGGGGCCCTTGGCCGATCCGGGCCGGAAGACTGGCAGCCGCCGCCCTTATAGCACGGGGGGGCCGCGGCCGCGACAAGAAGGGAATGCCACCCGGCCCGGGCCGAGACGAACGTCGCCCGAATGCGACACATTCTGCGCTGGACCGGCGGCCCGAGGGAGTGGTAAGACCCGCACGGGTTCACCACCCGCAGAAGGCAATTTCAAGCTGCTCGGCCGTGTGCCGGGGCTCGTCGGAGTGCTTCGTCCCGACCGTCCCGCCGGGCCGAGCGTCGCCCGGGCGCGCCGAGGGAGGAAAGGAGGCGATCGGGGAAGGCGGGTTTGCAGCTACCGGCCGAGGCCGCCGGGCGCGGGGAACCGACGCCCGGCGCGAGCGGCTGCCGGAGCGACAAAGGAGGGGTTCCTTCTCAATATTAACACTACATTAAAAAACGCTTGCACATCGTTGCGCCTTGTCCCTACAATGCGCGCCATTGTGCCAAGCGTTGCATGGGAGGTCAAGTGTCTCTCGGCCAGATCCCTCGACGCGGTAGCGCTCACGGTCCTCGCCTGGCAGAAACGGAAGAACGCTGCTGTACGCGCGCCGATGGGGAGATGAGGATGGTCCGTTACCACAGGCTCTTTCTCCTCCCCCTGGACGCCGTCTTCGTGGCTCTGAGCCATATCCTCGCCTACCTGATCCGCTTTGAAGGGCAGATCCCGTCGGACCAGCGCCCGTTCTTCTGGACCGGCCTCGCCCTGACAGTGCTGGCGGAGCCGGTCGTCTTCCTCCTGAGCGGGTTCTATCGCAGGATCTGGCGGTACATCTCCATCCCGGACCTGATCCACATCGTCAAGACCGTCTCCATCGCCTCCATGGTGGCGACCCTGGTCAGCCACTTCTTCCTCTTCTCCCCGGGGTACTCCCGTAGCGTGCCCGTCCTCACCTGGCTCCTGGTCAACGGGTTCATCATGGCCCGCAGCCTCGCCTGGCGGCTCTTCACCGAGTGCCGGCAGGGGCGGCAGCGCGGCGGGACCGAACGCATCCTGATCGTCGGGGCCGGGATGGGCGGGAAGCTGCTCTTCCAGGAGATCAAGCAGAACCCCGACATGGCCTATTCGGTCGTCGGCTTCCTGGACGACGACCCGAAGAAGGTCGGCGCCTTCATCAACGATAAGCCCGTGCTCGGCACCATCTCCCAGCTCCGCCGGATTTCCATGTACCACGGCGTCCGCCGGGTGATCATCGCCATACCTTCTGCACCGGCCCGTCTCATCCGCGAGGTGGTCCACCTCTGCCGCAAGTCCGGCATCGAGGTGCAGACCCTCCCGGCCATGGCCGACATCCTGGATGTCACGGTGCTCGCGTCCCAGGTCCGCGACGTGAACCTGGAGGACCTCCTCGGGCGGGCCCCCGTCATGCTCGACGCCGAGAAGATCCGCTCGTACCTGACGGGCCGCCGCATTCTCGTTACGGGAGCCGGAGGCTCCATCGGAAGCGAGATCTGCCGGCAGGTCGTGCGCTTCAACCCCAGGGAGATCGTCCTCTTCGACATCGCCGAGACGCCGCTCCACCAGATCCACCTGGAGCTGCAACGCGACTTCCCGGAGGGCGAGTTCACCCCCGTGCTGGCAGACGTCCGGGATCGGGACCAGGTCTACCGGATCTTCGAGCAGACGCGCCCGGAGGTGGTCTTCCACGCCGCCGCGTACAAGCACGTCCCGATGATGGAGTTCCACCCGGCCGAGGCCATCAAGACGAACGTCCTCGGCACCCGCAACCTCGCCGAGGCCGCCGAGGCGGTCTGGGTCGAACGGTTCGTGATGATCTCCACCGATAAGGCGGTCAACCCCACCAACGTCATGGGGGCCTCCAAGCGGGCGGCGGAGATCTTCGTTCAGGCCTTCAGCGAGGAGAGCAAGACCGAGTTCATCACGGTCCGGTTCGGAAACGTGCTCGGCTCCAGCGGGAGCGTCGTGCCGCACTTCCAGGAGCAGATCCGCCGCGGCGGGCCGGTCACGGTCACCCACCCCGACGTGATCCGCTACTTCATGACGATTCCCGAGGCCTCCCAGCTCGTGCTCCAGGCCGGCAGCATGGGGCACGCGGGCGAGATCTTCCTGCTCGACATGGGCGAGCCGATCAAGATCCTCGATCTCGCGAAGGAGCTGATCCGCCTCTCGGGCCTGAAACCCCACGAGGACATCGAGATCGTCTTCACCGGGCTCCGCCCCGGGGAGAAGCTCTATGAGGAGCTCCTGATCGCGGGAGAAGGGATCAAGCCCACGGATCACCGCAAGATCCTCGTGGCCGCAGCGCAGAGCCTCCCGCTCGCGGAGGTCGAAGAGCACCTCGAGGAGCTCGATTTCTGCCTGCGTCGCTGCGACGACGCCCTGACCCTCACCAAGCTCAAGGCCATGGTGCCCGAGTACCAGCCCGCCGGCCGGACGCTGGAACCGGCGCCGAGCGCGAAGCTCGCGATCCACCCGTCCGCGCTGCGGGCCGGCGAAGGCGCCAGCCCGGCATAAGGCGACGTTCCGCGTTCTGCGTCCAAAACCGTCAAGCAAGAGGGCCCGGTTCAAAAGAACCGGGCCCTCTTGCTTGGCCTTTACGGTCGACTTCTCAGGAACGGCCTGTCAGTTAGATCCGGGGACAGCTCCCGCGCGTCCCTGCGCTCCGCGATCGGACCTCCTCCTGGAATCCACGCAGAACGTGGAACGTAGAACGCGGAACTTCGTTATCCGACCTTGATAACGAGCGCCGCTCCGGTGTCGCCGGCGGCGCAGCCGGTGAAGAGGCCGTACCCTCCGCCCTTGAGAACGAGCTCCTCGACGAGCTCCATGACGCACCGGCCGGCCGTCGGGCCCTGCGGGTGCCCGTAGACGAGCGGGCTTCCGTAGTTGTTCATCGTCGCGCCGTCGATCCCGAACTCCTTGGCGAAGTAGAGGTCGTTGGCGATAAAGGGGTTGTGGCTCTTGATCGCCTTCATCTCGCCGATGGAGAGCCCGGCCTTCTCCAGGGCCATCCGCGCCGCCGGCACCGGAGCCCTCGGCATGAAGCCCTTGGGGGCGCGAGAGAAGCCGTAGGAGAGGATCTGGATCTCCACGCTCGGGTCGGCGCTCAGCTCCTTCGCCTTGTCGCGTCGGGCGACGATCACGGCGGCGTTGGCGTCGGCCGGGTGGGTCTGGGTGCCGTAGCTCAGGATCCCGCCGGGAAGCACCGGTCCGAGGCCGGCCAGACTCTCGCGGGTCGTCGGAGTGACGCCCTCATCCTCGGCGAGGGTTATGGTCTTCTTCTTCGAGACCTTCACCTCCACCGGGAGGAAGTACCGCTTCTGGAACTCCCGGTCGTTCTTGAGAGCGTCGTTGTACTGCTCGTAGCGCACGGCAGTGAGCTCGTCGGCCTGCTCCTTGGTCGCGCCCATCTCCTTCGCCACGTTCTCCGCGGTCTGGATCATGGCGTTCTTGGCCACGGGGTCGCTCCCGAAGTTGTCCATGACCCAGTTCTCGTGGATCACCTCGCCGCCCGGGCCGTTGGGGTTCGGCCAGACGATGTGGGGGCCGTTCGACATCCGGTCGGCCATGACGTTGATCGCGGTGTCGAAGAGGCCCGTCTCGATGCCCGCGGCGGAGCTGTAGATGCAGGTGGTCGAGGTCGAGCACGCTTGGCTGATGGTGCAGCCGGGGATGCCGCCGGCGCCGATGAGCGCCGCCATCCAGGGCGCGCCGTAAAAGTTCTGCCGCTGGTGCACCGTGTAGCCGAAGTAGAGGTAGTCGAAGACCTTGGGGTCGATCTTCCGTTCCGCCAACCATCGGGAGACGGTGGCGCCGCCGAGGACGAGCGCGTGCTCGTTGGCGAGCGTCATCTGCCACCGGGAGAACGGGGTCGTGTAGTAGCCTTTGTACGGAATGAACGCCTTCGTGAACATCGGTTACCTCCCTCTCTGATTTACACCAACAGGTACTTCCTGCGGACCTCTTCGTTTGCTCGAAGCTCTTCGATCGTGCCGTGGAACCGGATCGTGCCGTTGTCGATGACGTACGCCCGGTCGCTCAGGCAGAGCGCCGCCTCCTGGTTCTGCTCCGCCAGCAGGATCGTGAGGCCGCGCTGCTTGAGCTCCCGGATGTTATCGACGAGCATCTTTACGATCAAGGGGGCAAGCCCCTCGGTCGGCTCGTCGAGGAGGAGGAACTCCGGATTCGTGACGAGCGCCCGGGCAATCGTGAGCATCTGCTGTTCGCCCCCGCTCAGGAACCCGGCCTTGCGGTTTGCGATCGCCTTCAACGCGGGGAAGAGCTCGTAGACGGCCCTGCGGTCCCACGTCCCCTTCCCGCCGGGATTGCGGTAGGAGATCTCGAGGTTCTCGTCCACCGTCAGCTCGGCGAAGACGACGCGGTCGTCGGGCACGAACCCTACACCCATTCGGGCGATCTGGTAAGGCTTGCGGTGCGTGATGTCCTCGCCCTTGTAGCGCACCCTCCCCCGGCGGGCGGGCGTCAGGGCCATGATGCTCCGCATGGTCGTGGTCTTGCCGGCGCCGTTTCGGCCCAGGAGGCACACGACCTCGCCCTTCTCCACCGTGAGCGAGACCTCGCTGAGCACGTGGGCGAGCCCATAATACGTATGAATTCCGTGTACTTCCAGCATCAGCAGACTCCCCCGAGGTAGGCCTCCTGGACCGCCTCGTTGCGCCGCACGTCCTCCGGCAGTCCCTGGACGATCGTCTGCCCCGCGCGCAGCACCATGATCTCGTCCGAGATGGAGAAGACGAGCTCCATGTCGTGCTCGCAGAAGAGGATCGTGAGCCCCTTCTCGGCCGAGAGGCGGCGGATCAGGTCGATCGAGACCGCCGTCTCCTCGGGCGACATGCCGGCGGTCGGCTCGTCCAGGATGAGCAACTCCGGCTGCGTGCTGAGCGCGATCGCCATCTCCAGCACCTTCTGGTCCCCGTGGGAGAGGGTGCCGCTCACCCGGCGCGCCTTGTCGGCCAGCCCGACGCTCTCGAGGATCTCCAGCGTCTCCGGGACGGCCAGCTTGTGGGCCGCGCGAAAGAGGCTCTCGGCTCTGCCCTGATAGGAGAGGACCGCCGCCTGGACGTTCTCGAAGACCGTCATCCGGCTGAAGATGTTGACGATCTGGAACGCGAGGGAGAGGCCCTTGCGGCAGATCTCGTGGGGAGCGAGCCCGCCGATGGGCTCCCCCTTGAAGAGGATCCGGCCGCGGTCGGGCTTCAGGTGTCCGGTGATGAGCTTGAAGAGCGTCGACTTGCCGGCCCCGTTGGGTCCGATGACGGCGACGATCTTGCCCTGGGGCACGTGGAGGTTCCCGTCGCCCACCGCCATGAAGTGGTCGAAGCTCTTCCGGAGGTTCTCGACCCGCAGCATCTACTCCTCCTCCGCGAGCACGACGGGAAAGGCCGGACCCTCCCCGAGCCCCCTGGCCAGCTCCGCCGCTCCCCGCCGCCTAAGCTTCAGGAAGAGCCCCGAGAGCCCGTCGGGCAGGAAGAAGATGAGCGCCATCAGGAGCAGGCCCAGGATGAGCGTCCAGTACTCGGTGTACATGCCGACGAAGGTGCGCAGGCAGAGCATGGCCGCCGCGCCCAGGAGCGGGCCGAAGAAGCTGAACCACCCCCCGAGCAGGCACATGATGAGGATCTCCATCGAGAGATTCCAGAAGAGGAGGTCGGGCACGACCGAGCCCTCCACCAGGACGTAGAGGGCCCCGGCGATCCCCGCGAAGAAGGCGGCGAGGACGAGGCCGATCAGCTGATGGCGGTGAACGTGGACGCCGATCGCCTCGCTGCGCGCGGGGTTATCGCGGATCGACTGGAAGATCTTCCCGAAGGGCGAGGTGACGATCCGGTACATGAGGAAGAACGCGACGCTCGCGACGAGGACGATGAAGAAGTACGCGCCTTTCGAGGAGGAGATGAGGTCGGGGAAGCTGATCCCGTGGATCCCGTCGTCGCCGCCCGTGAAGGAGTACCACCGAAAGACGATCGCCCAGACGAGGGACCCGAGCGAGATCTGGAGCATGCCGAAGTAGAGCTTCGACAGGCGCACGCAGACGATCCCCATGAGGAGCCCGAGGAGCGCGGAGACGACCGGCGCGGCGAGGAAGGCGAGCCAGAAAGGGGCCCCGCCCTTCGTCATCGCCAGCGCCAGCCCGTAGGCGCCCGCCCCGTAGAAGACGGCGTGGTGGAACTGGTACATGCCGCCGTAGCCGAGCACGAGGTTCAAGCTCGTCGCCAGGAGCCCGGTGACCAGCACGAGCCCGACGAAGTAGAGGTAGAACCTCGAGAGCACGAACGGAAGCAGGAGCAGAAGCGCCAGCCCCGCCAGGACGAGCCCCGCCGACTTCATTTTCGAAGAGCCCACGGCCGTACCTCCGCTACCAGGTAGACTTCAGGAGCCCCGCAGGCCGGAGCGTCAAGACCACGATGACGGCCACGTACGGGAAGACGATGGCGAACTGGGGCCAGAGGAGCACCCCCACGGAGTCGGTCAGCCCGAAGATGAGCGCCCCCAGGAGCGCACCCCAGATGTTCCCGAGGCCTCCCATGATGACGATGAGGAACGCCTCGATGATGATCGTGTGGTCCATCCCCTGGCTGATGTTCTGGGTCGGGGCGACGAGCGCTCCGCCAAGCCCCGCGAGGAAGCAGCCGATCATGAAGACGAAGGCGAAGACCCAGCTGACGTTGATCCCCACCGCCCCCACCATCTCCCGGTGCACGGCCGCAGCCCGGGCGATCTTGCCGATCTTCGTCTTGTTCGTGAGGAGCCAGAGCCCGAGGGCCACGAGCGGCCCCACGATCAAGAGGAAGAGGCTGTAGCGCGGGAACTGGAAGCTCCCCGCCGTGAGGGAGCCCTGGAAGAGCGGCGGGAGCGAGAGCGAGCGGAACTCGGAACCCCAGACGATCTTCACCAGGTCCGCGAACACCAGGGACAGGGAGAAGGTGAAGAGGAGGAGCATCATGTGCTCCCGCTCGTAGAGACGGCAAAGAAGAGCCCTCTCCGCCAGCAGGCTGATGAGGCAAACGGCGACGGGCGCGAGCACCAGGGCCACGAAGAACGCGAGCGGCCCGCCTCCGAGCACCTTCGTGAACGTGAAGGCGAGGAAGGCCCCGACCATGTAGAGGGAGCCGTGGAAGACGTTCGGGATCCGCAGCACGCCGAGCACGAGGCTCAGGCCCGAGGCCACGATGAAGAGAATGGTAGTCTTGCTGAGCCCCACGAGGACCTGCTGGCCCAGTGCGCCCAGGGTCACGTGCGCGGCGACGTCCATCGCCTCTCCTCCGCTTCGTCTGGAAAAGCCCGGGTACGAAGGGGGCTGCCCAGGGCTGCCCCCGCCTGCCTTGAAGAGCGCGCTATCGACCGAGAACCGACAACTGACAACTCCGTCCGGAAAGGCACTTTCCGGACGGAGGCTACAGGACGATCACGCCGTCCGCCGGGGGGTCCTGGTAGAGCTTCTCCACCAAGGCGGCTCGGCGCTCGAGGGTGGCCCGCTGGTTGATGTACCCCTTGTCCGTGATCTCGTTGGCGTCGAGGCTGGGCGGCTCGGCCATGAGGAGCACGCGCTCGATCCGCGTGGAGGAGCCCTTCTGGGCGGCGTTGCGGCTGCGCAGGCAGTCCCGCACGCGCTCGACCACCTCGGGCGCGCGGCAGAGCTCCGCCGGGTCCTCCCCCGCCGAAGGCGCCAGCTTGCGGCACTCGGCGACGTTGGGCCACGCCAGGAGGCCCAGGTAGTCCCGGTTGTGGCCCGTGACCACCGCGTCCTGGAGGAGGGGGGCCGCGGCGTCGAGGGTGCCGACGCGCAGCCCTCCCACGTGCACCCAGGTGCCGGTCGTAAGCTTGAAG
>JACRCS010000018.1 GCA_016218905.1 Deltaproteobacteria bacterium | reverse complement strand
TTCGGCCGCCTCGTGCTTCGTCGCCGAGGCCGTGAGCTCCGGGTGGAGAAACCCGCGGTCTCCCGCAAAGGCGCAGCAGCCGGCGGACAGCGGTACGACGACGTCGTCGCTACAGAAGCGGGCGATCCCCTCGAGCTTCGCACCGAGGTTCATCTTCGTCACGGAGCAGACCGGGTGCAGCGCGACCGGGCCGGACTTCCGCTTCGCCACGAGCTTCGGGAGAAGCGTGTCGTGCGTGAACGCGACGCCGTCCAGGATCGTCAGCGCGTCGAACTTCGCCTGGTTCTCGAGCGTCAGCTGTGGCCGGCACGTCTTGACGCCGTAGGTGCAGGGGCTCGTGTCGACGACGACCGGGAGCCTCCCGCCGTCCGACCAGGCCCAGAAGCGATCGATGGCGCGGTTCACGGTGAAGGCGTTCGCGTCGGCGTAGCCCTTCGACGAGAAGGGGACGCCGCAGCACGTCCCTTCGACGTCGTCCGGGATCCAGACCGGCGAGCCCGCCCGCCTCGACACCGTGACGAACGCCTCCATGAGCGACGTCTCGTCCGGCTCGCCCGGGAGGGCCCCCATCGTCCGGGAGATGCACGCGGGGAAATAGACGGCCGCCGCCCCGTCCCTTGCGGTCGCGGGTCGCGCGGCCTTCGCCGCACGCGGCATCTCGGCGCTCCACTGTGGGAAGGGCTGACCGACGACGGCGCGGATCGCCCGGGTGACGCCCGCCATCGCGCCGGCGCCGGCGAGCGACTGGACCACGTGCCCGGCTCGCAGGCCCATCCGCATCGCCGGCTCGATCGTCGCGAAACGGCGGGCCAGGCCGAGGGCGACCTTCTTCGCCCGCTCGGAGTGGCTCACCTTGCGGAGCCTCTTCGTCAGCTGGCCGGTGTCGATCGAGACCGGGCACGCCGTCGCGCAGAGGCCGTCCACGGCACAGGTGTCGACCGCCGCGTAGGGGAAGTCGGCCTCGAGGGCCGCGAGAAGCGGTGCGTTCCCGCCGGTCGTCCCGAGGCGCGTCATCTCCCGGCGCAGGACGATCCTCTGGCGCGGCGTGAGCGTCAGCTCGCGGCTCGGGCACTTCGGTTCGCAGTACCCGCACTCGATGCACTTGTCGACCTCTTCCTCGACGGTCGGCATCGGCTTGACGTCCTTGAGGTGGGCCATCGGGTCGGCGTTCAGGAGGACGCCCGGGTTCAGAATCCCGTCCGGGTCGCAGAGCTCCTTCAGCCGCTTCATCACGGCGTACGCCTCGGGGCCCCACTCCGTCTCGACGAACGGCGCCATGTTCCGCCCCGTCCCGTGCTCGGCCTTCAGCGCCCCGTCGTACTTCTTCACGACGAGCTCGACGACGTCGTCGATGAAGCGCGCGTACTGGTCGAGCGCCGCCTGGTCGTTGAACGACTGCGTGATGACGAAGTGGAGGTTCCCGTCCTTGGCGTGGCCGAAGATGATCGCCTCCGGATAGCCGTGCGTCTCGAACAGCCTCGTCAGGTCGACGGCGGCGTCGGCGAGGTGCTCGATCGGGAACGCGACGTCCTCGATGAGAACCGTCGTGCCGCTCTTGCGGGCCGCGCCGACCGACGGAAACGTCCCCTGCCTCACTTTCCAGAGGAGCGCCTGCTCCGTCGGGTCGTGCGTGAAGCGGGCCGGCTCGAGGAGGGCGAATGGCGCGATCGTCGCGGCCGCTGTCGCCTCGAGCCCCTTCCGCTCGGGCTCCTCGCCGGCCTGGTACTCGACGAGGAGCGCCGCGGCGCCGTCCGGGACGGAGCGAATCGAAGGCGGTACCCCGGGCTGGGTCTCGACCGACCTCAGCGAGGCCCGGTCGAGGAGCTCGAGTGCCTTGGCCCCCGAGTCGCGCAGAGGGACGATCGCCGCGCAGGCGGCATGCATCGTCGGGAAGAGGAGGAGGCCGGTGTACTTGACGGGGAGGTCCGGCACGGTGGAAAGGACCGCTTCGGAGATGAAGGCGAGCGTCCCCTCCGCGCCGACGAGGACGTTTCGAAAGATCTCGACGGGTCTGGCGAAGTCGAGAAAGGCGTTGAGCGAGTAGCCGGTGGTGTTCTTCATCCGGTACTTCGACCGGATGCGCGCTGCGAGCACCGGGTCCGCCTCGAGCCGCGCTTTCAGATCCAGGATCCCCTGCCAGAGCGCCGGCTCGGCGGCCCGGAAGCGCTCGTCGGCATCGGGAGCGGCGGTGTCGATCCGCGTCCCCGAGGGGAGGAGGAACGAGAGCGATTCCAGCGTGTGGTAGGCGTTCTGCGTCACGCCGCAGCACATGCCGCTCGAGTTGTTCGAGAGGATGCCGCCCACCGTGCAGGTGTTGATGGAGGCAGGATCGGGCCCCATCTTCACGCGGTAGGGCCGGAGAGCCGCATTCACAGAAGCACCGATGACGCCGGGCTGCGCCCGGAACCTCTTCCCGCCGTCCTCGACCTTCACGGTCCGCCAATGGCGGGCGACCTCGACGAGGAGGCCGTCCGTGACGGCTTGCCCGGAGAGCGACGTTCCCGCCGCGCGAAGCGTCACCGGGACCTTCGTCTCCCGGGCGAGGCGGAAGAGAGAGGCCACCTCGTCGACGGTCTGCGCGAGGACGACGGCCTTCGGGATCAGCCGGTAGAAGCTCGCGTCGGAGGCGAACGCGATCCGGTCTATCGGCCTGTCGAGGACCCGGCCCGGACTCGCGATGCGCTCCAGGGCGGATCGGAGGCCTCCCTCGCGGAACCCTGCGGGGGCCGGCAGGCCTTCGAGGGCTTCCGTGGCGGTCGTCATGAGAGATCCTCCTGCGCAGTCTCGGAGAGGAGCGCGGCGCCGGGAGGATTCTCCCCTCCGGCGCCGCCCGGGATCAGGCTCAGAAGTAGAACGCCTGGAGCTGAACAGTGAACTGGTTCGTCGCCTTCAGGGCCGAGCTCTTCGGATCGACCCGGAGGTATTGCGCCGTGACCTTGAAGTTCTGACCGGAGACGTAATAGCTCAGCCCTCCGCCGAACCGTTCCTGGTCCTTCGCCGCGTCGACGTCGTCCGCGAACTTCTGGCTCTCGTACTTCAGGAAGGGCTGGACCTTCGCTTTCGAGAGGTAGTAGGCGGCTTCGACGAGGAGATCGTCCTGCTTCGGGATCGACGTCAGGAAGGAGCCGCCGTCGTAGTGGATCCACTGGACCTGGCCGCCGACCTCGTTTCCCTGACCCACCGGGATCGAGGCGAAGACGTCGCCGCTGTAGGCCTTGTAGTCCTTCTGCATGTCGAAGCCGCCGTTGACGTTCAGGACCTTCTTCTTCCCGAGGTTCGTGCCGGCGAAGACGTTGCCCTTCTCCTTCTCGAAGAAGTTGTACTGGAGATAGCCCGCGGTCCGGAGCGAGTTGCGCGACGCGGCGTCGCGCACGCCCTGCATCACGGCCGCGCGGTACTCGAGGCGGCCGCCGTCCACGAGGTACCCCTTCGCCTGGACGCCGGTGTCCCGCAGGCCGACCGTCTGAGTCGGGCCGGCCATGATGGTGGACGTGGGGCTGATGTCGAGCGTGTAGAAGCTGAGCGTCGACTGGAGGATGTTCCGGCTGAGCGGCACGAGGAAGAGCCCCGCGTCGAGGATGAAGGCGTCGTCGACCTTCCACGACACCCAGGCGTCCTGGATGATGAACCCGGTGTTCGTCGCCTTCACGCCGTTCGTCACCTTGCCGAGGTTGCCGCTGTCGGTCTGGAAGAAGAACGTGACGTCCTTGGCGACCTGGCCGCCCATGAGGAGCCGGCCACGCCGCACGAAGAGGTTCTGGGCGTAGCCGCCGGTAGAGGCAGCCTGGGTCCAGTCGGCCCAGCCCTGGAACTGGAAGCCGAACTTGACGTTCACGTTGTCGTTCACCTTGATGACGGCCTGGGCCTCTGCGGCGGCCGGCGCGAGGAGGGCGGCGAGAGCGACGGCCGCCAGGGTACGACTGAGGAATCGGGTTGTCTTCATATCTCTCCTGACTCTGCTTTCACGCTGCCGGTCACTTCGCGACCGCTTCGACGGTCGGGATCATCCAGGGGAAGACGTAGGCCTGCAGGAAGACGAGGACGCCGACGAGGCATGCCAGGACGATCGAGTGCCAGAAGACGTACCGCAGGATGACGCCCTCCTGCCCCTGCTGGTTCGTCGCGACGCTCGCGACGACGATGCTCTGCGCGTCGATCATCTTCCCCATGACGCCGCCGCTGCTGTTCGCCGCGGCCGCGAGGATCGGGTTGATGCCGAGCTTCTCGGCGCTGATCATCTGCAGCCCGCCGAAGAGGACGTTCTAGGAGGTGTCGCTTCCAGTAAGAGCGACGCCGAGCCAGCCGAGGAGAGGCGAGAAGAACGGGAACAGGACGCCTGTCGAGGCGAAGGCAAGGCCCATCGTGGCGTCGAGACCTGCGTAGCGTGTGGAGAACCCGAGGGCGAGCATCGCGCCGATGGTGAGAAGCGAGATCCTCACGCGCATCAGCGTCCCCCAGAAGATCTTGGCGAGCTCTTTGATCGAGAAGCCGAGAAGCAGGCCGCTCACGATGCCGGAGAGGAGAAGGCTCGTCCCGGTGGCCGAGAGCCAGTTGAAGGTGAAGACCGCCTCTTCCGGCTTCTCTGCCTTCACGACCGGCGGGGCCTTGATGACGGCCTTGTGGAGGCTCGGGACCTCCCACTTCAGCATCGAGACGCCCTTGAGGACGTTCGGGGAGTCCTTCTTCCCGCCGTTGAGAACGTCCTTGACCTGGGGGAGGCCCCACGCGAAGACGAAGACGGAAAGCATGATCCAGGGCATCCACGCCATCAGAGCCCGCTTCGGCGTGTGAACGGGCCGGTTCGCGGCCTCGGACGCCCTTTCCGCCTTGTTCTCGTGCTCGAAGCTCCAGGTCTTCTTCGGCTGCCAGAACTTCAGGAGGAGGACCGTCGCCCCCATCGACACGATGGCACCGGCGATGTCGACGACCCAGGGGCCGTGGTAATTGCTGACGAGGAACTGCGTGACCGCGAAGCTGAGGCCCGAGGTCAGGCAGGCGGGCCAGACCTCCCACATCGCCTTGCGGCCGGCCATCGCCCAGACGAGCCAGAAGGGAACGAGGACGGAGAAGAAGGGGAGCTGGCGGCCGGTCATGGCCGAGAGGGCGTGGAGGTCGAGTCCGGTGACGGACGCCAGGACGACGATCGGCGTGCCGAGCGCGCCGTAGGCGACAGGGGCGGTGTTTCCGATCAGGGCGATCCCGGCCGCGAGGAGGGGCCGGAAGCCGAGCCCGATGAGCATCGCCGCGGAGATCGCGACGGGGGTCCCGAAGCCCGCAGCGCCCTCGATGAACGCGCCGAAGGAGAAGGCGATCAGGAGTGCCTGGATCCGACGGTCGTCGGCAAGGCCCGCGACGGTGTGCTTGACGACCTCGAAGTCACCCGACTTCACGGTGAGGTCGTAGACGAAGATCGCACAGAGAACGATCCAGCCGATCGGGAAGAGTCCGTACGCTGCCCCGTAGACGGCCGAGGTGAGCGCGAGCTTCGTCGGCATGCCGTAGACGAAGATCGCCACCCCGAGAGAGGTCGCCAGGCCCAGGAGCGCGGCCTTGTGCGCCTTCACGTGGAAGAACGCGAGCAGGCCCAGCAGCACCACCACCGGGAGTGCCGCAATGAGGGCCGATAGCAGCAGGCTGCCTGCCACCGGGGTGTAGATCTGGGTCCACGTCAGCATTGTTCCCTCCTCTTCCCAACCAGATGGGACTAAGGATGAGGACGGATATACCTAGGTGCAATGATGAGTATGCATTAATTTATTGGGGAAACTACCTAGGTTATGCGGTCGCGGCGCCTACCCGGGGTGCCCGAAACCAGTCTGCGTGAGGCAACGACCCGGGGCCAGGCGGTCGACTCCTCAGGGGGTGGTGAGCCCCTCCCGTATCGCGAAGCGGGTCAGCTCGGATGCCGTGTGGATCTCGAGCTTGTTCATGAGGTTCTGCTTGTGGACCTCGACCGTCTTCACGCTGATGGACAGCTCCTGCGCGATCTCGCGCGGCCGCATCCCGTCGGCCAGCAGCTTGAGGACCTGACGCTCCCGGGGCGTCAGGCCGCCCAGCGACGGCGAGCCCGGGGCGGCCGTCCGCTGCATGAGCTCCTCGACGACGAGCCCGGCGATCGACGGGCTGAGGTAGGTCTTCCCCTCCGTGATCGTTCGGATCGCGAGCACCAGCTCCTCGAAGGCCCCGTCCTTCAGGACGTAACCGAGGGCGCCGGCCCGGAGGATCTCGGCGACGAAGCGGCGGTCGGCGTACATGGAGAGCGCCACGATGCGCGCGGTGGGGAGCTCCGCGAGGATGAGCCGCGTCGCCTCGACGCCGTTCAGCTCAGGCATCGCGATGTCCATGACGATGGCGTCGGGCTTGAGGAGCCGCGCCTGGGCGACGGCGTCGCGTCCATCGGCGGCCTCTCCGACGACCTCGAGGTCCGGCTGCTGGCCGAGAAGTGTCCGGAGCCCCTCGCGGACGATTCGGTGGTCGTCCACAAGGAGGATGGTCGTACTCATTCGCCCTGCCCGCTGACCTCAGCCGCGTAAGGTAGCACGAGGGTGACGGACGTTCCCTCTCCGGGCGCCGAGCGAATCGAAACGCTCCCGCCCAGGTCGTCGAACCGCTCCTGGATGCTGAACAGACCGAAGCTCCTGCGGGCATCGGGAAGGGCCGCCGCTCCCGGGACGTCGAAACCCATTCCGTCGTCGTCGAGGGTCGCCTCGACGGCGCCGTCGAGCCAGCGGAGGCGGAGGGATACGCCACAGGCGGCGGCGTGCTTGACGACGTTGAGCAGGAGCTCCCGGACGGCCGAAAAGACGAGGAACCGGCGCTCCTCGCCGAGATCACGTGGGTTCCCCTCCTTCTCGAAGCGAAAGGCGACGCCGTGCCGCTGCTCGACGCTTTCGCCGAGCCACTCGAGGGCCGCTTCCAGGCCGAGCTGGTAGAGGATCGGAGGGCTCAGCTCCCAGGTGAGGGAGCGCGTCTCCTGGACGGCGTTTCCGACGAGGGTGTGGACCTCCTCGAGGGCCGGGGCGATGGGAGTTCCCTCGACTCCCTGACGGAGGGAGGCGAGCTTCATCTTCGCCATCGACAGCACGGCCCCGAGCTGGTCGTGGAGCTGCGTCGCGATCGTCCGGCGCTCGCGCTCCTCGACCCGCGTCAGCTCGCCCGCCAGGCCCCGCAGCTTCTGGCGCGTCCGATCGAGCTTCTCCGCCATCTTCCTGCGGTCGCTGACATCCTGGACGATCCCCTCGTAGTGGTCGACGCGGCCCTTCTCGTTCCGGATCGCACGCGCGTTCTCGAGGACCCAGATCAGCTCGCCGTCCTTGCGCTTCACGAGCGACTCGAATCCTCGCACCTCGTCCTCTGACGCGAGGGACTCCTCGAATCGCGCCCGGCTGCCGGGTTCGACGTAGAAGTCCTTCCGGATGTCGGCTATGGCCTCGACCATCTCGGTCGGCGAGCCGTAGCCGGCCATCGCGGCGAGAGCGGGGTTGACCGTCACGAATCGCCCGGACGGCGTCGACTGGTAGATCCCCTCCGCCGCGTTCTCGAAGATGCTCCGCAGGTTTCCCTCGGCAGTCCGGAGCGCCCGCTCCGTTCGCTCGCGGTGATGAATGTCCCTCCGCAGCTCCTCGTTGGCGCTGGAGAGCTGCTCCGACCGGACGCGGATCGTCTCCTCGAGCCGTTCCTGGTGTTCCCGCAGAGCCGCCTCGGCCAACTTCCGCCGGCTGATGTTCAACGCGAGGACCGCGTTCAGGACGCCGAGAAGCACCAGCGCGCCCGTCCCGAGGAGGATCAGTTTCCGGTAGCGGGAGTAGGCCGACTCCGGCAGGTTAATGACCACGCTTTCCGCCGGCAGGCGAGCCGCCGGAATCCCCCATCGCCCGAGCTGACGGTGGTCGAACATGTAACGGCCGGGCAGACCCCTGAGAACGGGAATCGCCGCGGCGCTCTCTCCCCGGAGAACGCGGAGCGCGATCCGGCCCGCCGCGTCACCCTGGTCGAACCCGCTCGCCAGCACGCCACCGACGAGACCGAAGCCGAGATTGAAGTCCCAGCCGCCATAGACGGGTGCGTTCGAGGCCTCCGAGATCAGCCGCACGCTCTCGTCGTAGCCAAACACATTTCCATCGGCGTCCCGGAAGAAGAAGGAGAAGAAGACGAGGCTCCGAGGGGGAAGGGCGCGGAGGCGCGCGAGGAGCGCCTCCATCGTCATCCCTTCGAGAGGCACGAGGGGAACGCCCTTCCACGACGGGCCGATCTCGGCGAGGCGCACCTGCACCGCGAGCCCCGACTCCGTGTCGTCGGTCACGAGGAAGATCCGGCGGGTCTCGGGATGCATCCGGAGCGCGACGTCGAGGCTCGCCGAGAGGTCGGGGTCCTCGCTCACCCCGGTGAAGAGCAGCCGTCCTTTCAGCTGCTCCTTGCGGAAGTAGTTGACCCCGCAGAAGACGACCGGTGTCCCGGGAAAGAGGTCGTCCCGGTGCTCCACGAGGAACTCGAGCGCCTTGTCGTCCACCGCGACGATCAGGTCGATCCTGTGGTCGAGGTACTTCCGCCGGTAGACCTCGGGGAGAAGGGCGAGGTAGCGCTCGTCGAAGAACCGCTTCGAGTCCATGTACTCGACGAAGACGTTCTCGACGCCGAGCACCGGCTCGAGGATCGCCGTGATTCCTCGGTGCTCGTCGTCGGCCCACTTGTAGCCCTTGTAGTAAGAGTGGAGAACGAGGACCCTCTTCCCGGAGGCCGCGCCCAAGGCCAACGCGGACGTCGACGGCCCGAGAAGGACCAGAAGAAGGAGGAAGAACGGTCGGAATCTCATCCCGCAGCTTCCGGAAGGCTAGCAGTGCGAGAAGGGTATTGACGACGGGGTCGACACGGACCGAGAATACCACTAGATGTATTTACGTAGTTACGACTAGGTCAGGTATTTGAGGTCCGGGCAGGGCCCCGAACCGGGGAGGTCGCGATGTTCGACACGTTCCGTACACGCGCCGAGGCCGTCAGCGCGGAGGTCCACAGGGTCGGCGGCGCCGCCGAGGCCCTCCGCTTCGTCGAGGAGCTGCTCCGGCGCGAAGGAGTCGCGGATGTGCCCGGCCTCAGGGCGGTGTGGGCGGCCGGTCCGCTCGTGTCCCGCTCCCTCGCGTCTGCCCTCTCCTCGCGCGTCCCCGGCTTGACCTTCGACGTCACGCGGGACGCGGCCACCGACAGCCGCGTCGGCGTCAGCGAGATGGAGTGGGGGCTCGCCGACACGGGGACAGTCCTCCAGGACGCCACCGACCCCGCCCTCCGCCTCGTCTCGACGCTCCCCGATATCCACGTGGCGCTCCTTCCCGCCAGCCGGATCCTCCCCGGGCTCGCCGACGTCGTGCCGAAGCTCGATCCGCGACGCGCTCCGTACATCTCGTTCATCACCGGCCCGAGCCGGACGGCCGACATCGAGCGGGTCCTGACCATCGGCGTCCACGGGCCTTCGCGCCTCGTCGTCGTCGTCCACGACGGTAACGGCGCGAGCGCGGAAGTGAAGACGGAAGTGAAGGCGAACGTGAAGGCGGAGGTGACGCCATGACCCTGACGTTTCGCAAGGAGATCGGCGAAGCGCTCGGCAACCCGAACCTCGCGGGCGCCCTCGGCCGGTTTTACGAGGCCTATCCGATCAGCCGCGCGAAGGCGTACCAGGGAGTCGACTTCGAGGCGGTGAGGACGCGCGTCGCCGAGGTAAAGGGAGACGCCGCCGGACGCTTCCCCGAGCTCGTGACCCGCTTCACGAAGGAGGCCGAGGCCCGCGGCGCGAAGGTCGTCCTCCTGAAGAGCCCCGAGGAGGTCCGCCGCTACATCGTCGACCTCGCCCGCGAGAAGGGCGTGAAGAAGGTCGCGAAGTCGAAGTCGATGGCTTCCGAGGAGGTCCACCTCAACACGGCCCTCATCGAGGCCGGAATCGACGTGAAGGAGACCGACCTCGGCGAATGGATCATCCAGCTCGCCGGCCAGCGCCCTTCGCACATGGTGATGCCGGCGATCCACCTGACGAAGGAGGACGTCGCCGAGATCTTCAGCAAGGAGATCGGCGAACGGCTCGCGAACGACATACCGCGCCTCGTGAAGGTGGCGAAGAAGGAGCTGCGCCCCGCGTTCCTCGAAGCCGACATGGGAATCTCCGGGGCGAACATTGCGGTCGCCGAGACCGGGACGCTCGTGATCGTCACAAACGAGGGGAATGCCCGCCTCGTCACGACCCTGCCGAAGATCCACGTCGCGATCGT
>JACRCS010000336.1 GCA_016218905.1 Deltaproteobacteria bacterium | reverse complement strand
GTCTCCTCCTTCGCCGCCTGGCTCCATCCTAGACTCGGCGTGGAGGGAGGACCCGCGCTCTGGACGCGGGTAGATGCGGGGCTGATCCGCTCCTTTCTCGCTTCGCTCCACGCCGCGCACGAGAAGACGTCGATCGCCCGGACGCTCTCGGGCCTCCGGACCTTCTTCCGGTTCCTGGTCCGGGAGGGGCACCTCGCCGCGACGCCTGCCGACGGCGTCTCCGCGCCCAAGGCGGCCCGAAAGCTGCCGGGGTTCATGCCCGTCGACGAGATCCTCCACCTGCTCGGGACCGTGCGCGCGGAGGGGATCCTCGGCGCGAGGGACCAGGCGCTCCTGGAGCTGCTGTACGCGACGGGTATGCGGGTCGGCGAACTCGTCGGCCTCTCCGGAAGAGACCTCCACCTGCCCTCCCGTTCCGCACGGATCCTCGGCAAAGGGCGGGTGGAGCGGCAGGCGTACCTCACGGAGCCGAGCGCCGCCGCGTTGGAGACCTACCTGGCGCTCCGGCAGAGCGCCGGCAAGCCGCTGGAGCCGGAGGGACCGCTGTTCCTCAACGCGCGCGGAGGCCGGCTCACCGACCGGAGCGTCCGGCGGATCCTCGGGCGGTGGATCGACCAGGCGGCGATCGCGCGCAAGGTGAGTCCGCACACCCTGCGGCACACGTTCGCCACGCACTTGCTGGCGGGCGGGGCCGACCTGCGGAGCATCCAGGAGCTCCTCGGCCACCGCAGCCTCTCGACCACCCAGAAGTACATCCACCTGGGAGTCGAGCACCTGATGGAAGTCTACGACCGGGCCCATCCGAGGGCCTGAAGGAGAAAAGTACTGGCCTCCATGAGCACGGAAGAGATGAAGTTCCACGGAACGACGATCGTTTGCGTCCGGCGCGACGGGCGCGTCGCGATGGCCGGCGACGGCCAGGTCACCTTCGGGGCGACGGTCCTGAAGCGGAACGCCCGAAAGATCCGCCGGCTCCGGGGCGGGGAGATCCTGACCGGGTTCGCCGGGGCGACCGCCGACGCCTTCACGCTCCTCGACCGCTTCGAGGCCAAGCTCGACGCCCACCGCGGGAACCTCCAGCGGGCGGCCGTGGAGCTTGCGAAGGACTGGCGCACGGACAAGTACCTGCGCCGCCTCGAAGCCATGCTCCTCGTGGCGGACAAGGAGTCGACGTTGCTCCTCTCGGGCACCGGAGACATCGTCGACCCGGAGGAGGCAGTCGTCGCCATCGGGTCCGGAGGGCCCTATGCGCTGGCGGCGGGCCTCGCGCTCCTCGAGCACAGCACGCTCTCGGCCGAGGAGATCGCCAAGGCCGCTCTGAAGGCGGCCTCCCGAATCTGCGTGTACACGAACGAGTGCGTCGAGGTCGAGGAGCTGGGAGGCTGACATGGAAGTATTCACCCCGAGAGAGGTCGTCTCCGAGCTCGACCGGTTCATCGTCGGCCAGGACAAGGCCAAGCGGGCCGTCGCCATCGCGCTCCGCAACCGGTGGCGACGCCGCCAGGTCCCCGAGCACCTGCGAGACGAGATCACCCCCAAGAACATCCTCCTCATCGGCCCCACCGGCGTCGGAAAGACCGAGATCGCGCGGCGCCTGGCGCGCCTCGCCCGCGCGCCCTTCGTGAAGGTGGAGGCGAGCAAGTTCACCGAGGTCGGTTACGTGGGCCGCGACGTCGAGAGCATGATCCGCGACCTCGTGCGAGTCGCCATCTCGATGGTGCGCGAGGAGGAGGAGGCGCGGGTCGCCGTCAGGGCCGAGGAGCTCGCGGAGGAGAGGCTTCTGGACGCCCTCCTCCCCCACCGGTCGCCCCGGCCGGAGGGCGAGCCCGACACCACGCGGGAGAAGCTCCGAGCGCTCTTGCGCGACGGACACCTCAACAACCGGACGGTCGAGCTCGAAGTCTCGGTTCCCGGCGCCTCGCCGGCGATGGAGATCTTTCCCGGTCAGGGCATGGAGGAGGTCGGGATCCAGATCAAGGACATGCTCGGCGGGCTCTTCCCGAAGAGGACCAAGAAGAAGACGGTGCCGGTCCCCGAGGCGCTCCAACTCCTGCGGGAGCAGGAGGCGAGCCGGCTCGTCGACGAAGAGAAGGTGACCGAAGCGGCCCTCGAGCGGGCCCAGAACGACGGGATCATCTTCGTCGACGAGATCGACAAGGTCGCGGCCCGGAGTGGAGGCCACGGCCCCGACGTCTCCCGGGAGGGCGTTCAGCGCGACCTTCTTCCGATTATCGAGGGCTCCACCGTACATACGAAGTTCGGCTTGGTGAAGACCGACCACATCCTCTTCATCGCCGCGGGAGCCTTCCACATCGCGAAGCCCTCGGACCTGATTCCGGAGCTCCAGGGACGCCTTCCCATCCGGGTCGAGCTCGAGGCGCTCAACCGGCAGGACTTCGTCCGCATCCTCACCGAGCCCCAGAACGCCCTGACGCGCCAGTACGTGGAGCTCCTCGCGACCGAGAAGGTGGAGCTCGAGTTCACGCCGGACGGGATCGACGAGATGGCCGACGTCGCCACGGTCGTCAACGAGAAGACTGAGAACATCGGCGCGAGGAGGCTCCAGACGATCCTGGAGAAGGTCCTCGAAGACGTGAGCTTTCAGGCGCCGGACCTCGAGGAGACGAAGGTCGTGATCGACCGGGAGTACGTCAAGCTACGACTCGCGGAGGTCGCCGCGGACACGGATTTGGCGAGATATATACTTTAGTTCTCAGTTATCGGTGATCAGTTATCAGGAGTAAGACCGAGAACCGATAACCGAAAACCGAGAACCTGCTGGAGGCACACGTGCAATCATCCGTCGAAAAGGCCCAGGTGCTGTTAGAGGCCCTTCCCTACATCCGCGAGTTCTATGGCAAGGTCGTCGTGATCAAGTACGGCGGGCACGCGATGACCGACGAGCGCTTGAAGGAGTTTTTCGCGCTCGACGTCATTCTGATGAAGTACATCGGGTTGAACCCGGTCATCGTCCATGGCGGCGGACCGCAGATCAACACGGTGCTCGACCGGATGCAGATCCAGAGCACCTTCGTCGACGGGATGCGCGTCACCGACGAGCCGACGATGGACGTGGTCGAGATGGTCCTCGTCGGCAAGGTGAACAAGGAGATCGTGAACCTGATCCAGCTCCACGGCGGGAAGGCCGTGGGGCTCTCCGGCAAGGACGGCGGGCTCATCCGCGCGAAGAAGCTTTACATGCAGCGAAAGCGCGAGGATGACCTGCCCCCCGAGATCCTCGACATCGGCGCCGTGGGCGAGGTGGAGTTCATCCAACCCAAGGTGATCGAGACCCTCGACCAGGGAGGCTTCATCCCCGTCATCGCGCCGGTGGGCGTCGGCGAGCGCGGCGAGACGTACAATATCAACGCAGACCTCGTCGCCGGGAAGATCGCGGGCGCGCTCAAGGCCGAGAAGCTCGTGCTTCTCACCGACGTGGAGGGCATCCTCGACCGGGAGGGAAACCTCCTCTCGACGCTGCGGAAGGGCGAGATCGCGAGCCTCATCGAGCGGGGCGTCATCCGCGGCGGCATGATTCCGAAGGTCCAGTGCGCCCTGGAGGCGCTGGCGGACGGCGTGAAGAAGGTCCACGTCATCGACGGCCGCGCCCAGCACGCGGTGCTCCTCGAGGTGTTCACGCGGGGCGGCGTGGGGACGGAGATTCTGGGATGAGTAATAGGGAGATCGTAGAGCTCGGCGAGACCTACCTGATGTCGACGTATGCGCGGTATCCGGTCGCCCTCGTCCGCGGCCAGGGGATGCGGGTGTGGGACGCCGACGGCATGCAGTATCTCGACTTCCTCGCGGGAATCGCCGTCTGCAACCTCGGCCACTGCCACCCGCGGGTGGTGGAGGCGATCCGCGAGCAGGCGGGCACGCTGCTCCACGTCTCGAACCTCTACCACATCGAGCCGCAGGCGCGCCTGGGAAAGCTCCTCGTGGAGCGGACCTTCGCCGACCGGGCGTTCTTCTGCAACAGTGGCGCGGAGGCGAACGAGGGGGCGATCAAGCTCGCCCGGAAGTACCAGAAGGACCGGGGCGAGACCCGGCGGACGGAGATCGTGACGGCGACCATGAGCTTCCACGGCCGCACGCTCGCGACCCTCACCGCCACGGGGCAGGAGAAGGTGAAGATCGGCTTCGATCCGCTCCCCGCGGGGTTCTCCTTCGTACCCTACGACGACCTGCCGGCGCTGGAAGCCGCCGTCGGCGAGAGGACGGCGGCCGTCCTCCTCGAGCCGATCCAGGGGGAAGGCGGCATCCGCGTGCCGTCGCCCGGCTACCTGCGCCGGGTGCGGGAGCTCTGCACGTCCCGCGGCGCCCTCCTCCTCTTCGACGAGGTCCAGGCGGGCATGGGTCGCACGGGCACCTTCCTCGCGTGCCAGGCGGAGGGGGTCGCGCCGGACGTCTGCACGCTCGCCAAAGCCCTCGGGGGCGGCGTCGCCATCGGCGCCCTCCTGGCGACCGAGGAGGTGGCCCGGAGCTTCGGGCCGGGCACCCACGCCACCACGTTCGGGGGCAATCCCCTGGCAGCGGCGGCCGGACTGGCGGCGACCACCGCTCTCCTGGAGGAGGACCTCCTCCCCCACTGCCGCCGCGTCGGAGCCTACTTCATGGAGCGCCTCCGGGAGCTCGCCGGGTCCACGCCCGCGGTCGTGGACGTCCGAGGGCGCGGGCTACTCGTCGGCCTCGAGCTCGCGCCCGGGACTGCGGCACGCGACGTGGTGAAGGCCCTGATGGAGCGGGGCTTTCTCGTCGGGACCGCCGGAGACCAGGTGGTCCGCTTCGCGCCCCCCCTGATCGTGGAGAAGGGGGAGATCGACGCCCTCATGGTGGCGCTGGGCGAGGTACTTCAAGAACCGTGAGGCGTAGGGGCGGTCGTCGGTTGTCGGTCGGTTGTCAGACCGTAGGGCGGGGCTCGCCCCGCCGAAAACCCGCGACCCGTCGGGGCAAGCGCCGACCTACGAATCGATAACCGAATACTCTCCTTGGAGGATCTGAAATGCCGCGGCACTTTCTCCGCATGACCGACTACACGGAGGATGAGCTCCTCGACATCCTGAAGCTCGCCGTGGACCTCAAGGCCCGGCGGCGCAGGGGCGAGCCCCACCGCCTCCTGGAGGGCAAGAGCCTCGCCATGCTCTTCGAGAAGAGCTCGACCCGCACCCGGGTCTCCTTCGAGGTTGGGATGACGGAGCTCGGGGGACACGCCCTCTTCCTCTCCCCCCGCGATACGCAGATCGGCCGTGGCGAACCCGTGCGTGACACCGCCCGCGTCCTCTCGGGGTACGTGCACGCGGTGATGGTCCGCACCTACAGCCAGGAGATCGTCGAGGAGCTCGCGCGCTGGTCGGCCGTCCCCGTGATCAACGGCCTCACCGACCTCCTCCACCCGTGTCAGGTCATGGCTGACCTTCAGACCGTCCTGGAGCGCCGGGGAAGTCTGGAGGGGCTCCGGGCGGCCTGGGTCGGCGACGGGAACAACATGGCGCACTCGTGGATCGAGGCCGCCCAGGTCCTCGGCTTCTCCCTGAGCCTCGCCTGCCCCGAGGGGTACGAACCCGACGCCGGAATCCTCGACATCGCCAGCCGGGCGGGGACGAAGGTGGAGGTGGTGCGAAGCCCCGCCCAAGCCGCCCGCGGTGCCCACGTCGTCAGCACCGACGTTTGGGCCTCCATGGGCCAGGAGGAGGAGAAGGCGGTGCGGGAGAAGGCCTTCGCCGGGTGCACGGTGGATGCCCGGGTGATGGCCGCCGCAGCGCCCGACGCGATCTTCCTCCACTGCCTCCCGGCCCACCGGGGCGAAGAGGTCACCGAAGACGTCCTGGAAGGCCCCCAATCCGCCGTCTGGGAAGAGGCGGAGAACCGCCTCCACGTGCAAAAGGCAATTCTGGTCACACTTGTGACGGCGAAATAGTCAGTCGCCGTTGTCAATTATTGAGTTATCGGTAGTCGCAGGACGCCACGGAGGCCCCTCCTGGGCGACTGGACCCCGGCAATCCGTGCCGGGGTGACGGAGGGAGGGGGCCGAGTCACTTCCTGCAAACCGGCCGCGCAGCGGCGTACCGAAGCTGACAACTTGTCGGCTGTAGTCGGCTGTAGGGTGGGCTTGGCCCACCGATACCCGGCCGAAGTTGGTGGGCCGAGCCCACCCTACGGGTACTTCTGCAAGAGACTCAACTGATAACCGATAACCGATAACCGACAACCGACAACCAGAAAGAGGTTCTTCATGAGCAGGAAGGGAAGCGTCAACAAGGTCGTTCTCGCCTACTCGGGCGGGCTCGACACGTCGGTCATCCTCAAGTGGCTCCAGGAGGAGTACGGCTGCGAGGTCGTCTGTTTCGCGGCGGACCTGGGTCAGGGCGAGGAACTCTCGGGGCTCGAGGAGAAAGCGAAGCGGACCGGCGCCTCGAAGATCTACATCGAGGACCTCCAGGAGGAGTTCGTCCGGGACTTCGTCTTCCCCATGTTCCGCGCCGCCGCGATCTACGAGGGCTGCTATCTTCTTGGGACCTCCATCGCGCGCCCCCTCATCGGGAAGCGAATGATCGAGATCGCCGAGGCGGAGGGCGCCGACGCGGTGAGCCACGGGGCCACCGGCAAGGGCAACGATCAGGTCCGGTTCGAACTGACCGCCTACGCCCTCAAGCCCGATGTCCGGGTCATCGCCCCCTGGCGCGAGTGGGAGCTCAACTCGCGCGAGAGCCTCATCGCCTACGCCCAACAACACGGAATCCCGGTTCCGGTGACCAAGGCGAAGCCCTACTCCAGCGATCGCAACCTCCTCCACATCTCCTTCGAGGGCGGGATCCTCGAGAACCCCTGGAACGAGCCGACGGAGGACATGTTCGTCCTGAGCGTCTCGCCGGAGAAGGCTCCGGACAAGCCGGAGTACGTGGAGCTCCAGTTCCAGGCCGGCAGCCCCGTGGCCGTCAACGGCGAGCGCCTCTCCCCCGCGAAGCTCCTGGCCAGGCTCAACGAGCTCGGCGGCCGGAACGGCGTCGGAAGGGTCGACCTGGTCGAGAACCGGTTCGTGGGCATGAAGAGCCGCGGCGTCTACGAGACCCCCGGCGGGACGATCCTCCGGGAAGCGCACCGTGCGGTGGAGAGCATCACGATGGACCGGGAGGTGAAGCACCTGCGGGACTCCCTCGTGCCCCAGTACGCGAAGCTCGTCTACAACGGCTTCTGGTTCGCCCCCGAGCGGCTGACCCTCCAGACCTTCATGGACGAGGCGCAGAAGAACGTCACCGGGACGGCGCGGGTGAAGCTCTACAAGGGCAACTGCATCGTGGCCGGTCGGAAGAGCCCGCTCAGCCTCTACGACCCCGAGACCGCCACGTTCGAAGCCGACACGGTCTACAACCAGGCCGACGCCACGGGCTTCATCCGCCTGAACGCGCTCCGGCTCCGGCTGCTGAAGAAGCTCCAGGGCTAGCAAAGCGAAAAGGAGGGACCATGGCTCCGACGATCACTTCCTCGGCGTTCTCACCCAATGGCGAAATCCCTTCCTCGTACACCTGCGAAGGCAGAGATGTCTCCCCTCCCCTCTCCTGGTCCGACCTCCCGCCAGGAACCAAGAGCCTCGCGCTGATCGTCGACGACCCGGACGCTCCCGACCCGGCGGCGCCCAAGATGACCTGGGTCCACTGGGTCCTCTACAACCTGCCTGCCACGGCTACCGGCCTCCCGGAAGCGGTCGCCCCAAGCGCGCTTCCCGGGGGAACACGGGAGGGCCTCAACGACTGGAGGAAAACGGGCTACGGCGGCCCCTGCCCGCCCATCGGCCGCCACCGCTACTTCTTCAAACTCTACGCCCTGAGCGCCGTCCTCCCCGACCTCGGGAAGCCCGACAAGGCAAAGCTCGAGCGAGCCATGGAGGGGAAGATCCTGGGGAAGGGAGAGCTCGTCGGAACGTATCAGAAGAAGGGGAAACGGTGACGAGGCGCGCGCCCGACGAGTCCGGGTAGGGTGGGTCGCGACCCACCATTTCACGCAGCTTCACGAACTCCGGAGGCTCATGCGTTCATCGCTCGGGGGCCGTGCGTCGAAGCCTGTACGCCGGCCGCAGCGTTCGAATCGGTGGGTCTCGACCCACCCTACAAGGTGTGATAACTGATAGCTCACAACCCGCGCCCGCTCATCGAGCGGGCGCGGAGAGCACCCTGCTCAGAACCCGCGCAAGGTCCGCGATCCGGTAGGGCTTCGCGATGACGTCGGCGAAACCGAAGCGAGCCGGCTCGGAGAGGATCGGATCGGCCGCGTAGCCGCTGGAGGCGATCGCCTTCACTCCGGGCGCGAGGGCTCGAAGGCGTTCCAGGGTCTCCTTTCCCCCCATTCCTCCGGGCACGGTGAGGTCCAGGACCACGCCGTCGAAGGGGCGCCCGTCCTCGGCGGCCTTTCGGTACAGCTCCACGGCTTCCGCGCCGTCCGCGGCGAACTCCGCCTCGTACCCGAGTTGGGGAAGGACGTCGGCCAGGAGCTCCCGAATCGCCTCTTCGTCGTCCATTACGAGCAGGCGCCCGGATCCGGACCGGGAGACCGCCGGCGGCGGCTCAGCCGGGGGGTGGACCTTCTCCGAAGCCGGCAGATGAACGCAGAAGGTGGCTCCTTCGCCGAGCTTGGAGCGGGCCTCCAGTTCGCCGCCGTGTCGCTTCACGATCGAGTACGCGGTGGAGAGGCCCAAGCCGGTTCCGCCCGCCTTGGTAGTGAAGTAGGGGTGGAACAGCCTCGGCAGGTGCTCCGGAGAGATCCCCGGCCCCTCGTCCTGCACGCAGAGGACCACGTAGGTCCCGGGCGCCAGGGTGGACGCCGCGCCCGGCTCGACCGTCTCGTTCCTCGCGTTGACCCGGACGACGCCCCCGCCCGGCATGGCCTGTTGCGCGTTGATGACGAGGTTGCTCACGACCTGCCGGACCTGCCGCTCGTCCGCCTCCAGGAGCTTCAGGTCCGGGGCGACGTCCACCTCCGCCCGGATGCTGGAACCTCTCAGCGCGAAACCGACCCACTCCGAGAGCGCCTTCCCCAGGTCGAATACCTTTCTCACCGGCTCGCCGCCGCGCGCGAACGTGAGGAGCTGCCGGGTTAGGCCCTGGGCCTGGAAGCACGCGTCCTCGGCGCGGGTGAGGTACTGCAGGCGCTTGTCGGGACCCGCGCCCGAGTCTCGGGCCCGGTAGATGTTGCCGGCGATGGCCGTGAGGATGTTGTTGAAGTCGTGGGCTATCCCGCCGGCGAGAACCCCCAGCGCTTCCAGGTGCTGGTAGCCTTCGATCCTCTTCAGGTGGGTGATGTCGCGGGCGACGAGAACAGACCCCAGGAACTCGCCTTCGGGGCGGTGGAGCGGAGAGGCGCTCACCAGGTAGTACCGGCCGTGCGCCTGGGAGTAGACCTCGCCCTCGTGCTGCGCCCGGTCGGCGAGGAGCATCGCGTGGGGGCAGTCCTGCGGGGGGTCCTCGGTACCGTGCAACGCCCGGCAGCACCGGAGGCCTACGGCTTCTCGGGGGTCGACGCCGATCCGCTCGGCAAAAGCCCGATTGAGGCGTCGGATGCGGGAATCCGGATCGATGAGCGCGATCAGGTCCGGGACTGCGTCGAAAGTCTTCTCCCACTCCACCTTCGCCCGGCGGAGCTGCTCGTAGGCCTCCGTGAGCCCAGCCGTGCGCTCCGCCACGAGCTGCTGGAGGTGGTCGCGGTGCCGGGCCAGCTCCTCCTCGCTCCTCTCCCGCTCGGCCACTTCGGCGCCGAGCTCCTCGTTGATTCTGTGCACCCGCTCCTTCTCCTCCCTCAGCACCTCCACGAGGCCGGCGTTCTCGAACCGGAGCCGTAGGGATGTCAGGATGACCCTGCGTCCGCGGGCGGCGACGAGTGCCATCATGGCGAAGAAGATCGCGACCATGCCCGCCATGACGAACGCGAGCTCGTCACCCGCAGCGACGAGAGATACGGTGATCGGGAGGAGGGTCGGGACGCTGAAGGCGAAATAGGCGGCGGGGAGCGGCGCGTACGTGCCCGCCGCCCCCGCCACCATACCGCCGAGCACGAAGGCCAGAAACGCCTGGTGGGCCAGGGACTCCGGCCGAAAAAGGAGCAGGCCGGCGACGCCCCAGAGGGCGCCGGAGAGGCTCACGGCTGCGAGGAAGTAGCGGACCCAGGGCCCGATCTCTTTCGGGGAGGGGGAGCGCCGCCTGAAGACCCGGAGCAGCAGGACGCGGAGGCCGGTGACGAGGAGTACCGCGAAGAGCCAGCCGGCGAGGATCCAGGCGGGGACCAGGGTGCGCTGAAGGAAGACGACGAGGAGACCGTTGACGAGGGTCGCAGTGAAGGCGGACCGAGAGTTCTCGTACAGGAGCTTGACCTGCTCGGCGTAGACGGCGCGCTCCTCGACGGAGGAGCGGGCTTCCGTGTCAGGACTTTCCTCGATCGTCCGCCTGACCATACCACCTCCCCCGGACCTCTGAGCCGTCCCTCCGGTGCGTCCCAGACCAAAGAACTCTTCGGGCGTTCGCGATCGTTTCGAGAGTGCCCCAAGACGAAACTCGAGTCAAACAGGACTGAACACGCACCTGCGCCCCGCGGGTGGGCTCCGGCCGAATGTCGGTCTGGAGACCACTCTCGCAAGAGGCGCCCCCCTCACGAAGAGAGCCCCCGCGGGCTCGGCCGGCGGGGGCTCTCCGTCTCTCGAAGGGGAAACTTACTGCACGAAGTTGAACACCTGGTCCATCTCGGCGTCGGGGACGGAGAAGACCTGGTTATGGGGACCCACCGGCTCCCGATACATCCAATCCGGCAGCCGGTCGTCGGCGTTCGAGAAGCCGGCGGCCGTGTTGAACTTCCGCTCGGTGGTGAGGATCGCCTTGCCGAGGGCGGCGACGTCGTCGGGCCCGAGCTTCAGGCCGTAGAAGCCGTTGAGCATCTCGTAGACCGCCTCGAAGGCCTCCGGCTTGTCGAGCACCGCGAACGCGACGAAGAGGCACAGACCCGTCGAGTCGACGGCCGCGGTGGCGATCTGGAGGTCCCGGGAGAGCGCTACCTGCCCCTCCGGCTTGAGCGGATCGACGTAGCCGCCGACCTTGAGGATGTTCGTCGCGATGGCGTAGCCGGCGGTATGGTCGGCTCCCATCGTCGAGGTGGCGTACGTGACGCCGATGCCCTGGATGGCCCGGGGTTCGTAGGCGGGCATGGCCTGCCCCTTCACCACGGGCACGTGATCGACCCCGTACACCTGCCCCGTCACCTTCGCGCCGCAGCCCAGGATGCGGCCCAGCGGCGTGCCCCGCCGCACCTCCTGGAGGAGCCCGATCGCCGCCTGCGCGTCCCCGAACTTCGCCAGGCCGGCCTCCATGGCGACGCCGATGGTCGCGCCCATCTCGATCGTGTCGAGGCCGATGTCGTCGTCGAGGCGGTCCATCTCCGCGATGGCGTCCAGGTCGTCGATGCAGCAGTTCGTCCCGTGGGCCCAGATCGTCTCGTACTCGGGACCCTTCGTCTTGTAGTGGCCGTCCTTGTCGGTGTAGATCCGGGAGCACTGGATGACACAGCCGGAGTGGCAGCCGTGGGCGATCTTGCCCTCGCCGCCGCGCGCCAGGATCGTGTCGTGCTGGGCCTCGCCGGAGATCTTCGAGGCGCCGGCGAACTGGCCCTCCCGGAAGTTCCGGGTGGGAAGCCCCCCCGCCTCGTTGATGATGTTCTGCAGAACGTTCGTCCCGTAGGTGGGAAGCCCCTCGCCGGTCACCGGGTGCTCCTTCAGGGCCTTGACGAACTTGAGCGACGCCGCGCGGAACGCTTCCTTGTTCGCCGGCTCCCGCATGGAGGTCCCGTTGTCGTCCAGGATGATCGCCTTGAGCCCCTTGGAGCCCATGACGGCGCCC
>JACRCS010000340.1 GCA_016218905.1 Deltaproteobacteria bacterium | reverse complement strand
TCGTCATCGCCGAGGCCGCGGCGATCCTCGGGCTGGTCCTCTTCTTCCTCGGCCGCAACCTCGCCGACTTCCTCGTCCTGGCGGGTCTGGCGCTCGCCGTCAGCCTCCTCGGGATCATCCCGCGGGGGCTGCGCTGGTTCCGCCAGCGGGAGGAGCCGCCGGCGGGGGGCGCCCCGCCGCTCACCCCGGGCTGAAGCGGCGGCGCCGTAGCAGGGCGTCGGGGCGCGACGAGAGGATCACTCTCGACGCCTGCCCCGACCTCGCGTAGCGTCCGGAGCATGGCCGTCGACATCGACATCGTCTACACGGGCGACCTCCACTGCGAGGCGACCCACCGCCCCTCCGGAAAGAAGCTCGTCACCGACGCCCCGGTCGACAATGGCGGCAAGGGCGAGGCGTTCTCCCCGACCGACCTCTGCGCCACGTCCCTCGGCACGTGCCTCGTCACGACGATGGCCCTCGTGGCGGAGCGCCACGGCATCGAGCTCGCGGGGACGGCCGTCCACGTCGTCAAGGAGATGGTCGCCGACCCCCGCCGCCGGATCGGCGCCTTTCGGACGACGATCACGTTCCCGGCAGGCCTGTCGGTTTCCGCCGCGGAACGCTCGCTCCTCGAGGCGACGGCCCGTGCCTGCCCCGTTACCCAGAGCCTCGGGCCGCTGGTCGAGGTGCCGATGGAGTTCCGCTGGCCGGGTTGACCCGAGGGGCGGCCTCCCGGACCCTTCGAGGGGGCCGAAAGCGCCGGTGAACAGGCCCGAAGGACCTGTCCACCGGCCGGCTTCAACTCAGGGTTTCGCGAGCTTGGCGAGAAGGACGGAGACGGCCTTCTCGAGCTGCTCGTCGCGGCCGGCGGCTTCGAGCGCCGGGTCGTTGTCGACGAGGTGGTCGGGATCGAGGTGCTTGTTCTCGGTCAGGTCCCCGGCGGGGTCGAGGTAGCCGACCTGGGGGATGCCGAACGTCAGCGAGCGGTCCTGGAGGCGTTCCCACCAGACCGAGGTGCAGGTGCCCGGGACCTGCATACCGACCGTGTCGCCCAGGTTCAGCGCCTTGTAAGCCGTGGGGAAGCAGTGGGCGTCGGAGTAGTTCCCCTCGTTCATCACCACGATCGATGGCTTGGTCCAGCGCATTCCTGGCTCCACGCCGATCTGCCGGCCCCGCGGCACGGCGCGGTAGTAGACCTGTCCCGACAGGAAGACAGTGAGAGGCTCGACGAGGTTGCCGCCGCCGTTGAAGCGGGTGTCGAGGACGATCGCCTCCTTCTCGATCGCGCGGCCGAACACCTCCTCGTACATCTCGCGGTAGGCGCCGTCGTTCATGCCGCGGATGTGGGCGTAGCCGAGCCGGCCGCCTGAGAGCCGCTCCACCTCGGCGCGGCGAGAGCGGACCCAGCGCGCATAGAGGAGGGACGCCTGGTCATCCCAGGAAATCGGCTTGACGCTCTCCTCCCAGCGCTTCTGGCTCGCCGGGTCGAGCAGCGAGAGCCTTACCCGCGTGCCGGCTTTCCGGTTGAGGAGCGGATACCAGTCAGCGCCTGGCGCGATCGTCTTCCCATCGATCGCCGTGATCACGACGCCCGCGCGCACCTTGCTCCCGGCCTGCTGCAAGGGCGACTTCTCGACCACCTCGAGGACGCGCACCCCCTCGCCGGTCCACGCCGGGTCGGGGAAGAAGCCGAGGGCCGCGGTCGAGTCGGCGTCGGGCCGCGTCGGGCGGTACCGCCCGCCGGTGTGAGAGGCGTTGAGCTCTCCCTGCATCTCCGAGATCAGCTCGGCGAAGTCGCGGTTGTTGTCGACGTGGGGGAGGAAGCGGGCGTAGACGGTTTTCAGAGCAGGCCAGTCGACGCCATGCAGGTTCTCGACGTAGAACTTCTTCTGCGTTTGGCGCCAGGCGTGCTCGAAGAGCGCCTCCCGCTCCTCGGCGGCGCGTAGCTCGAGCTTCGCGGAGAGCTTCACAGGGGTGCTCTTGCCCGATTCGAGCTCGACCGTGACCATTCGGTCGTCGGCGAGCACCACGGCCTTCTTCCCTTCGGCGTCGAGGTGGAAGGCGGCGGATCGCTCCGCGTCGAGCTTGGCGAGGAGCTTGATCTCCTTCTTGCGCGGTACGTACTTCCAGAGGTCGTACCCCTTCTCGAACTTCGCCAGGTAGACGAGTGTCTCGCCGTCGGGAGTGAGGTCGGCATCGGCGAGGTCGGCCGAGTGCATGGAGAGCCGAACGGTTCGGTCCTCGATCGCGTCGAGCTCGAGCGTCACCGGGTCGGGGAGCTTCACCGCGGCCTTGTCGACCGGGGCCTTGTCCTTTTCCTTGTCTTTCGCCTTGTCCTTTTCTTTGTCCTTGTCCTTTCCCTTCTCCGCCTCCTTATCCTTCTCGGCCACCTGCGAGTAGGCGCCCTCGTCGAGCCGGAAGCGGTCCCACGCCTTGCGGGTGAGGAAGGCGGCGTAGACGTCCTGCTCGCGGGCCCCGCCGGCCTGCTGCCGCGCCCCGTGGCGGTCGGTCGCCCAGAGGAGGACCTCGCCCTTGCGCGCCCAGTGCGGGCGCTCGTCCTCGTAGCCGCTCCGGGTGAGGTTCGTGACCGTCGCGCCGCCCGCGGCCGGCACCAGACCGACCTCGCTCGACCAGCGCGTCGGGCTCAGGAACTGAACGGCGAGCGTCCGGCCGTCAGGCGACCACTCGTACCACTGGTCGCCGTCGGAGTAGGAGTAGTTCAAGTCCCCGGGGAGGACGACACGGCTCTGGCCGCTCGCGAGGTTCAGCACCTTGAGCGTCGTGCGCTCCTCGAGGTAGGCGACCTCCTTTCCGTCCGGCGA
>JACRCS010000339.1 GCA_016218905.1 Deltaproteobacteria bacterium | reverse complement strand
TCGGCTCCTCCCTTCGCTTTTCCCCGCCGGCTGGCGCGAGCCGTCTTCCTTCTCCGATCCATAGCCCTCCTTATCGAAAGCATAATTTCATATGAATTGACCCCCTGCGCTCCGGCCCCTAGACTCCTGACAAACACTGTTTAGCCTTCGGCGCCGTCGCAACTGCGCCGGGCGAGCGACCATTCAGGAGGTGGGACCATGGATCTGCGCGCGTTCATCGATCAGTGCGAGAAGGAAGGAGACCTGAAGAGGGTCACGGCCGAGGTCGACTGGAACCTGGAGATGAGCCACATCGCCAAGCTCGTCGAGGAGAAGGACGGCCCCGCGCTCCTGTTCGAAAACGTAAAGGGCCACGAGAGCCCGGTCCTCTTCGGAGTGTACAGCAGCACGAAGCGGCTCGCCCGCGTCCTCGGCAGGCCCTCGAACCTCACCATGTGTCAGCTCTCCTACGAGTGGATGAAGCTCTCCGTGGGCGAGCTCATCCGGGCCAAGGAGGTCCCCAGCGGGCCGATCTTCCAGAACGTCATCGACGGCGACGACGTGGACGTCCTCAAGATCCCCGCGCCGAAGTTCTACGAGAAGGACGGGGGCCGGTACATCGGAACGGCCTGCTTCATGGTCGTCCAGGACCCCGAGACCGGTGAGATCAACCTGGGCACCTACCGCAGCCAGGTCCTCGATTCGAAGACCGTCGGCGCGCAGATCCTGAAGGGGAAGCGCGGCGATCGCATCCTCCAGAAGTACCGGAAGATGGGCAAGAAGATGCCCGTGTGCATGATCGTCGGGTGCGACCCCCTGCTCATGCTCGCCGGCAGCGCGATGGTGGAGAACGCCAACGAGTACGACGTCGTCGGAACGCTGCGCGGGGAGCCCGTGGAGATCGTCCGGGGCCAGCTCACCGGCCTGCCCATTCCGGCCAGCGCGGAGTGGGTGCTCGAGGGGTACATCGACGGCGACAACCTTCGACCCGAGGGCCCCTTCGGCGAGTACACGGGGTACTACACCGAGGAGATCTATAAGCCGGTGCCGAAGCCCGCGATCGAGGTGAAGCGGATCTACCACCGCAACAACCCAATCTTCCTGGCCGCGTCGGTGGGGCGACCCGTCAACGACAACCACATGATGCTCGCCTTCGTCCGCAACGCCACGCTCTGGACCGAGCTGACGAAGATGGGCATCCCCGGGGTCAAGTCGGTCTACATGCCGCCCGAGGCGTGCGGCCGCTTCTGGGCCGTCGTCTCCCTGAAGCAGATGTACCCGGGCCACTCCAATCAGGTGGCGGCCGCCGTGATCGCGAGCAACACGTGCACCTACGGCCTGAAAGGCCTGATCATCGTCGACGACGACATCCAGGCCGACGACCTCCCCCGCGTCTGGTGGGCGCTCGCCACCCGCTACGACGCCCTGCGGGGAACCCAGATCATCAACCGCGGCCGCTCCACGCCGCTCGACCCCGCGCTCTCCCCGGACAGCAAGTTCATCACTTCCCGCATCGTCCTCGACGCAACGCTCCCCTTCGAATGGAAGGAGAAGCCGATCGAAGTGAAGATGTCGCAGGAGATGCTGGACAAGGTGAAGGCCCGGTGGGAGGAGCTGGGACTGGACTAAGAGCGGTTCTCGGTGTTCGGTTTTCGGTAGTCAGTCTCAAGGGCCGAAGACCGAAAACTGACAACTGACAACTGATAACCGATAACCGATAACGGAGCGAAGCGACAATGCCTTACAACATGATGGATGCCATCGAGAGAGCCAAGAAGATCAAGCTCGTCGTCCTGGATGTTCACGGGGTACTCACGAGCGGGATGATCCTCTACAACGAGGAAGGGGTGAAGTTTCAGGCCTTCGCCCACGACGACGGCTTCGGGGCCAACTGCCTCATGATGCTCGGGGTGGACGTCGCGCTCATGACGCGGAAGTCTCGGATCGTCGAGGTCCGCGCCGCCGAGGTCGGCATCAAGAAGGTCATCCAGGCCAAGGACAAGAGCGCCAAGCTGCAGGAGGTCGCCGAGGAGGTCGGCATCGGCTTCGACGAGATCTGCTTCGTGGGCGACGAGATCATCGACATGGGCGTGATGAAGCAGGTCGGCTTCGCGGTCTCGCCGGCGAACGGAGTGCCGGAGGTCCAGGAGATCTCCCACCTGGTGACGACGCGGGCCGGCGGCCAGGGCGTCCTCCGGGAGCTCGCGGAGTTCATCCTCCGGGCCCAGGGCAAGTGGCAGGGCCTGGTCGACAAGGTCTCGTCCAAGGGGTGGGGGTGAGAAAGTCAGCTTTTAGCAATTAGGTATTGGCTGTTAGGAGTTCACGGACACCAGGGAAGGGACTTACCTGGAGGCGTTTTCTCCTAACTGCTAACCGCTAACCTCTAACAGCTCGGAGTTACAATGGCCCACAGATACTACAAAGACAATCGCGCCTTCATTGAGGCGCTGAAAGCAACGGGCGATCTCGTCACGGTGGAGCAGGAGGTGGACTGGGATCTGGAGATGGGAGCCATCGTGCGCCGGGTCTGCGAGAAGCAGGGGCCGTCTCCCTACTTCAAGAAGATCAAGGATTACCCGGGCTTCGAGGCCTTCGGCGCTCCTCTGGCGACGTACCGGAAGTTGGCGATCTCCCTCGGGCTTCCCCCCGAGACCCCGATCCCCCAGATCGCGAAGACGTACCTGGAGCGGACCGACCGGGGAACGCCGCACAAGCCGGTGATCGTTCCGCGAAACGCCGCGCCGTGCAAGGAGAACGTCGTCACGGGGGACGCCGTGAACCTCTTCGACCTGCCCGCTCCCATGGTCCACGAGGGAGACGGAGGCCGGTATCTCTCGACCTGGCACATGATCGTCGCCAAGGACCCGGACACGGGCGACATCAACTGGGGGATGTACCGCCAGATGGTCTTCGACGAGAAGACGATGGTGGGGCCGGTCCTGCCCTTCTCGGACATGGGGAAGATGTTCTGGAACAAGGCCGTGCCCCGAAACCAGCCGATGCCCTTCGCTACGGTCATCGGCATGGACCCGCTGGCGGGCATCGCGGCCTGCGCGCCCGCCCAGATCCCGGAGGACCAGTTCTGCGGCATGCTCATGGGGGAGGGCGTGGAGCTCGTGAAGTGCGAGCTGAGCGACCTGATGGTCCCCGCCCACGCGGAGATCATCATCGAGGGAGAGATCCTGCCGAACGTCAGCCTGGAGGAGGCGCCCTTCGGCGAGTACACCGGCTACCGGACGTCGCCCCGGGATCCGCGCACGGTGTACCGGGTCAAGGCGATCACCCACCGGCACAACCCGATCCTGCCGGTGTCGTGCATGGGCACGCCGACGGACGAGGGTCAGCTCCTGCGCTCCTTCTCCCTCGGCCTCGAGATGGACAAGCTCCTGCGCAGCCAGGGGATTCCGATCACCGGCGTCTTCATGTGGCCCGAGTCCACGCACCACCTGGTCGTCATCGGCACGCGCCACGCCTACGCGGGCATCGCGAGCCAGATCGCCCAGCTCATCTTCGGCAGCAAGCTCGGTCCTTGGTTCCACATGGCCGTGGTCGTGGACGAGGAGACCGACATCTACGACAAGGACAAGGTGATCCACGCCCTCGCGACCAAGTGCCACCCCGTCGAAGGCATCCACGTGTACAAGAACTCCGCCGGGACGCCCCTCTACCCGTTCATGCCGATCCAGGAGCGGAAGATCGGCAAGGGCTCGAAGGTGCTCTTCGACTGCCTCACGCCCCTGGACTGGAAGAAGTCCGACATCCCGATCATGGTCTCCTTCGACAAGGCCTACCCCGCGGAGATCAAGGAGAAGGTGCTCGCGAACTGGAACAATTACGGATTTAAGGACTAGACCCGATTCCGAATTCCGAATTCCGGAATTAACTGATAACTGATTACAGAGGACTCTCTCATGGCCGAATACGATACTTTCATTCTGACCGACCTCGAAGAGGCCGTGCTCGATACGGTGCAGGAGATGACCATCCGCGATCTCACCCCGGGCCGGGACAAGTACTGCTGTCGGTGCGTGAAGGCGAGGATGTCGAACAACCCGGATAAGTACCGCGACCGCCTCTGGCCTCGGCTCGGCCGTGGCCAGTGGGTGGGCCAGCCCTGGTCCATCGAGGTAGTGGAGTTCGTCGACAAGATCCCGGAAGCGTGGCGCTAGCCGTGGCGCTTTGGGACCTGAGGGAGGCGCTGCGCGGCTACCGGGAGAGAGGCTGGCTCCTCGAGCTCGAGGCCAAGACATAGATCCCTCTTGCCCTTCGGGCTTCCGAACCGCGAAGATGGCGATCGACGCACTGGCTACGAGCGGATCGAGGGCTGGAACCGGACCGCGCCGGCGCCGGGCGCCCGATCGCGAGCCGAAGAGATCTTGCGGAAGGTGAGGGAACGGAATGGCGGAGAAGAGATTCGTCGTCGGCATCTCCGGCGCGACCGGCGCGATCTACGGAGTGCGGCTGCTCCAGGTTCTCTCGGAGCTGGATGTGGAGACCCACCTCGTACTGACGAACCCGGGCCGCCGCAACATCGAGCTCGAGACTGACTGGAAGGTGGCCGACGTGGAGAAGCTCGCCACCAAGGTCCACGACATCGAGAACATCGCCGCCAACATCGCCAGCGGCTCCTTCCTGACCGCCGGTATGGCGGTCGTCCCATGCTCGATGAAGACGCTCTCCGGGATCGTGCACTCCTACAATGACAACCTCCTCAACCGCGCAGCGGACGTCACGCTGAAGGAAGGCCGCCGGCTCGTCCTCTGCCCGCGGGAGACCCCGCTGCACAAGGGCCACCTCGACCTCTTGCGCCGGGCCGCCGAGCTCGGGGCGGTCATCCTGCCGCCCATGGTCGCCTTCTATCACCGGCCAAAGACCCTTCAGGAGATCATCGACCAGACCGTGGGGAAGGTCCTCGACGCCCTCGGCGTCGGCAACAGGCTCTTCCGGAGGTGGGAAGGCGCCTGAGAGGGGGTTCTCTGAGAGGGGGTTCTTCGTCCTGACAGGGGCCCGCGCCTCAGCGGGCCCCCTCCTTCCCTCGGTACGGGTGATCCCGCCGCCGCAGCTTCCGCAAACCCTACTTCGAATCGGGTAGTACACCCCATTTCGAAGCCTCCCTGACCAAGCATACTGGTAGACAATTATCGTCCCCCGTTCCCCGACCGTTTCCAAGGTCCTCGACCCCGTCGGAGGGAGGTAGAGATGCGTCCCAGCACGACAGCGCTCGCCCTGATCTTCGCTTGGCTCTCGCTCGCGACCTCCGCTCACCCGGGAGAGAACCCGGCCGGCGGGGTTCCTCCGGACTATCCGTTCTATCCGAGCCTCCTCCAATGGATTTCCTCCAAGACTTCCTTCACGCCCCCGGACGTGTGCGGTTCCTGCCATCGCCGGGAATACGAAGAGTGGAGCAGCTCGGCGCACGCCCTGGCGTGGGTCGATCCCATCTACCAGGGGGAGCTCAACAGGGCGACACAGGCGATCGGGCAGGACTCCCGCAACTGCGTGGGCTGCCACTCGCCGGCGGGAGTCGTGACGGAGGAGATCCGCGGGGCGGGAGTGGCCGGACTCGGGGCCATGGCCCGGGCGGGCGTCTCCTGCGACGTCTGCCACTCGGTCTCGGGCGTGACCCACCAGCAGACCCCTTCGCGGAACCCGGAGAACGCGTCGCTCGTGCTGGCGCCCGGAAGGGACTGGCCAACGGGCTCGGTGCCCGTGAAGCGCGGCCCCTTTCGACCGTACGAGGACTGCGGGGGAGGCTTCCACGAGTGCGTGCAGTCCCCGCTCCACCTGGAGGCTGAGCTCTGCGCCTCCTGCCACCAGTCGACGCACTATCGGGCGCACTCGCCCCTCGGCTCGACGTACCAGGAGTGGAAAGGTAGCCCCTACGCCCAGAAGGGAGTCCAGTGCCAGGACTGCCACATGGTCGCCAACGAGACCTTCGAGCGCGTGGCCGACACCCTCACGCGGCCCAAGCTCGAGGAGTACCGCCACAGCTTCGGTGGAGCGAACTTCCTGCTGTACGGCCTGGCAGAGGCTTCCGCCCGCAAGGCGGGAGACGAGCGGCTCGCGGCGAAGCTGCGCGCACAGCGCGATTCGGCGGTGAAGCGGCTTCAGGCCTGCGCCGAGCTGGACGTCTCGGCCGTTTACCAACAGGGGGCGCTCTCGGAGGTGCGGGTCCGCGTGAAGAACACGCGCGCCGGGCACGGCCTGCCGACCCACCTGACGAACATCCGGCAGCTCTGGCTCGAAGTGATCGCGACCGATCGCAGCGGGACGGTCCTGATGGCGAGCGGCCAACTCTTGGAAGACGGAGAGCTCGAGCCGGGCGCTCGGCTCCTGGGGACCGAAGGGCGGGACGAGAGCTCCCGGCCCGCAGTCGATCCCTGGGCCGTTCGCTCGCTGCCCCGGGTGGACTCCATCCCGGCGAAGGGCTTTCGGGACTTCCACTTCGGGGTGCCCTTCCCGAAGAGCGGCGAACAAGTGACGGTGAAAGTGCGCCTCCGCTACCGGCAGGCCTCCCCCCGACTGGCGCGAGAGATCCTCGGCTCCCTCCCCGGTGACATCGACCTCAAGGCGGCGTACGGCCTGGAGGGACCGCCCGAGCTTCCGGTGGTGGACATGGCGGTGCGCAAGGAAGTCTTTCC
>JACRCS010000338.1 GCA_016218905.1 Deltaproteobacteria bacterium | reverse complement strand
GCCGATTCGGTGAACTGCGCATTCAGTTCCATGACAAGCCGCGTCATCTTCGCCTCGAACGGTTCGTCATCCTCCTCGACCTCCTCGGCTCCGACGTACCGCCCCGGCGTCAGGACAAACCCGTGCCCCTGCACCTCCTCGACCTTGGCCGACTTGCAGAAGCCCGGAACGTCGGCGTACTTCCCCGCCCCTTTGTCTCCCCGCCACGCGTGGTACGTGCCCGCGATCTTCGCGATGTCGTCCGCCGTCAGCTCGCGGTGGACGCGGTCGACCATCGACCCGAGCTTGCGGGCGTCGATGAAGAGGATCTCGCCGCGGCGATCGCGGAAGCGGCCGTTCTTCCGATCTCGCGCCACGAACCAGAGACAGACGGGGATTTGCGTCGAGTAGAAGAGCTGGCCCGGCATGGCGACCATGCAGTCGACGAGGTCGGCTTCGACGATCGCCTTCCGGATCTCCCCTTCCCCCGACTGGTTCGACGACATCGAGCCGTTCGCGAGGACGAAGCCGGCCATCCCGGCCGGCGCGAGGTGGTGGATGAAGTGCTGCACCCAGGCGTAATTCGCGTTGCCGGCGGGCGGGACGCCGAACTTCCACCGCTTGTCGTCTTTCAGCAGGTCGCCGCGCCAGTCGCTGTCGTTGAAGGGCGGGTTCGCGAGGACGTAGTCGGCCCGAAGGTCGGGGTGGCCGTCGGCGTGGAAGGAGTCGCCCTGGGCGATCTGGGCGTCGATGCCGCGGATCGCGAGGTTCATCTTCGCGAGGCGCCAGGTCGTGTAGTTCGACTCCTGGCCGTAGACGCTGATCTGGCCGATCTTCCCGCCGTGCTCCTCAATGAACTTCTCGCTCTGGACGAACATCCCGCCCGAGCCGCAGGCGGGGTCGTAGACTCGCCCCTTGTACGGGGCGAGCATCTCGACGAGCGCCCTCACGACGCAGCGGGGCGTGTAGAACTGGCCGCTCTGGCGCCCCTCGGCGCTCGCGAACTGCGAGAGGAAGTACTCGTAGACCCGGCCCAGGACGTCCTTCGAGCGGCTCTCCTCGTCACCCAGGCCGATGTTGCTGACGAGGTCGACGAGCTGGCCGAGCCGGTGCTTGTCGAGACCGGGCCGGGCGTAGTCCTTCGGGAGGACCCCCTTGAGCGAAGGGTTGTCCCGCTCGATCGCCGCCATGGCGTCGTCGACGAGGGTCCCAATGGTCGCCTGCTTCGCGTGGGCCTTCAGGAAGGTCCAGCGGGCCTCCTTCGGCACCCAGAAGATGTGGATGGCCCGGTACTCGTCCGGGTCCTCGGGGTCGGCGCCGCTCTTCTTGTCGGCCAGGAGCCGGGCGTGCTGCTCCTCGAAGGCGTCGGAGACGTACTTGAGGAAGATGAGGCCGAGGACGACGTGCTTGTATTCGCCCGCGTCCATGTTCGCCCGGAGGGCGTCCGCGGCTTTCCAGAGCTGCTCCTCGAACCCGAGGTTCGCTCCGGTGCCGTTCGCGTCCTTCTTCTTCGTTCGCGCCACTCTGCCCCCCGTACGCCGGTATCGAGATTCCCGCCCGGTCACCCTCCGATCGGGACGATTCGTCAGGCGACCTCGTCCGGCTCCACCCGCTTCAACCCCGGGAACCGGTCGAAGTCCTTGTCCCAGGAGCAGATCGCCTCCGCGCCGTAGACCCGGCAGGCCGCGGCGTGGACGGCGTCCCGGGCGCTGGCCTCGGGGCGGTCGTCGAGGAGGTGACGCGCCGCATCGAGGACTTCGGCCGTGACCGGAAGAACGGCGGGGAACAGGGCCCGGGCCAGGTCGTAGAGCCGGCGGCCGTCCTTCCATCGGTCGATCGCCCGATAGCGGCGGAGGATCTCCTGGAGGATCTCCGCGTCGATGACGGCGTCCACCTCTCCGCGGGCGATCCGGTCGAGGAGGTCCGCGGAGGGACGCTTCAGGCGATGCGGCGCCCCGGCGGCGTACATCAGGACGTTTGCGTCGACGAGAATCAACGGGGAAGCCTCTTCGGAGCCGGCACGGACTCGGCCTTCATTCCCTGAATGCTCGCGACAGGGAGCGTGAGGGACCGGATCCGCACGGCCGCCTCGAGCCGGTCCGCCCCGCCCACCGGGCCGTACAGCTCCTCGCACGCCTTGCGGACGATCTCTCCGAGGCTCAGCCCCTCACGGGCCGCGACGCGGACGAGATGCTCGTGGAGTGGCGGGGGAAAGAGGATCGTCGTCTTCTTGGAAAGCTCCATAGGTGGCTCCGTATATGGAGCATCTTACGCTCGTCCCCTCGGGCCGAGGCGCGGGGGCGGAGCCCGTCTGCCGCGAAGTCCGCGAGCGGGGCGTCAGCCGTTAGCCCGGCGCGCGGCGAGGATCCCCAGGACGAGCTCTTCCGGGACCGTCTCCGGCACCCAGGCCTCGAGGTCGGAGAACGCCTCGTGTTCGAGCGCCACCGTCTCCCGGTAGGTCGCGAGATAGGTGCCGCAGCACGGACAGTCCGCCAGGTGCGCGTCGAAGGCCTCGCGCTCCTCCGGCGACAGCTCGTTCTCCTCGTAGCGCCAGAGGAACTCGACGACCTCGCGGCAGGTGAGGCGGGGGCCGATCACGCGAACCCCTTCCGCATCTCCGGGTCGAGGAGCGTCCGGAGAGCCTGCCGAGCCCGATGGAGCCGGATCTTGACCGCGTTCTCCGTGATGCCGAGAGCCTCGGCCACCTGCGCCGTGTCCCGCTCCTCGATGTCCCGCAGCAGCAGCACCGTTCGGTAGCTCTCCGGGAGACGTCCGATCAGCTCGCGGACGCGAGCCGCAGCCTGCTTGCGTTCCAGGTCGCCGTGGGTGTCGGGCCACGGCGCGACCGCGGCCGTCCGGTTGCCCAGCTCGTCGAACGTCGGCAGCAGGGGCTCGATCGACTCCTCGGGTTTGCGCTTGCGCGACCGCAGCCGCATCAGGCACGCGTTCACGACGATGCGGTGGAGCCAGGTCGAGAGCTGGGCGTTCTCCTCGAAGGTCCCGAGCGCCTGGAACGCCGAGAGGAACGCCTCCTGCACCGCGTCCCTCGCGTCTTCCGTGACGGGAAAGAAACGGCGGGCCACGGCGAGAAGGCGGCCGCCATAGAGCCGGACGAGAGAGGCGTAGGCGTCTTCGTCCCCTGCCTTCAGGCGAGAGACCAGGCCCGCCTCGGTCTCAGTGGTGGCTGGAATGCCGGAAGGGACCGCATCCATCGGAAGACAGACTAGCACGCGTTTCCCGCCGCGCCGAGGGAGCCGCTCGGACGGGAGCGGCACCACTGCTCAGTTCGCCACCTCGCAGAAAACCTTGATCGCGCCACGGGCCGTCGTCAACGTGTCGAACAGCTCGCGAAAGCTCTCGAGGCCCCTGACGGGATGCGTCAGCAGCCGCGCGAGCCAGCCCGGATAGAGCAGCTCGGCCTGGCCCAGGTCGCGCACTCCCAGCTCGAAGTGCTCCCGGTTCGCGTTCACCGTCCCGACCATGACCTTGTTCCCGAGGACGAAGCCGAGATTGATGCGGTCGGCGGGGACCTCGAGCATCCTGCCGCCGCCGGTCACGGACGAGAGGACGAGGACGCCGTTCTTGCCGAGGGCCTCGAGGCTCTCGAAGACGACGGCGGAGGAGCCGGTCGCCTCGAAGATGAGGTCGAACGGGGCCGAGCGGCCCACCTCGACCGCGATCGGCACCTGGGCCGTCGAAACGTAGCGCGCCCCGAGAGCCTCGACGAGCGAGGAGTTCAGGGTGGGCGGGACCGACCGGGCGAAGACCGTCACGTCCAGCCCGCGCAGGCGCAGGGCCATCGTCGCAAGGAGGCCGACGGTCCCCGCCCCCATCACGGCCGCGCGCCGCGGCCGCCAGACCTTCATCCGCCGCTGGATCTCGAAGGCCTGGTGAATCCCCTTCTCGATGACGGTCGTCGGCTCGAGGAG
>JACRCS010000329.1 GCA_016218905.1 Deltaproteobacteria bacterium | reverse complement strand
CCAGGCCGCCGAGGCGCGGGCGGCGGAGCGGACCGCGGCGGAGGGCGTCCGGCAGGCCGAGGCGCAGCTGCGCGAAGCCCTCGCTCTCGTGGGACAGGCGAGCGGCCGGCTCGCGGGCGCCAAGGGCGCGCCCCACCAGATCGCCATCTCGGTCTCCCAGGCGAACGCCTCCACGGCGGAGATCGACCAGGCCCGCGCCACGGTCCGGCGCGCCGAGCTCGACCTCTCCTACACCAGGGTCTACGCGCCCGAAACCGGCAGGGTCACGCGGAAATCCCTGGAAGAAGGCGCTTTCGTCAACGTGGGCCAGAGCCTCATGGCGCTAGTCCCGAGGGACCTCTGGGTCGTGGCCAACTTCAAGGAGACGCAGCTCCGGCACATGCGGCCGGGGCAGGCGGCCGTGGTGAAGATCGACGCCTACCCCGACCGGCAGTACCGCGGCCACATCGACAGCGTGCAGTGCGGGGCGGGCGCGCGCTTCAGCCTTCTGCCGCCCGAGAACGCGACCGGCAACTACGTGAAGGTGGTCCAGAGGGTCCCGGTGAAGATCGTCTTCGACGAGCCTCTCCCGGCCGAGCTCTCCCTCGGCCCGGGCATGTCCGTGGAACCCGGGGTCCGGGTCCGATGAACGGTGAGGAGGCCGGGCCTTCCGCCGCCGAACCCGAGGCGGCCTGGAAGCCGCGCCACAACCCGTGGCTGATCGCGATCGTGGTCACCATGGCCACCTTCATGGAGGTCCTGGACGCCACCATCGTGAACGTCTCGCTCCCCCAGATCGCCGGCACCCTCTCGGCCACGCAGGAGGAGGCCACGTGGGTGCTGACCTCCTACCTCGTGGCGAACGCCATCGTGCTCCCGGTGAGCGGGTGGTTGTCCTCCCTCCTGGGCCGCAAGCGTTTCTACATGACCTGCGTCGCCCTCTTCACGGCGAGCTCGCTCCTCTGCGGCGCGGCCCCGAACCTCGGCTCCCTCGTCTTCTTCCGCGTGCTGCAGGGCCTGGGCGGGGGAGGACTGCAGCCGAGCGAGCAGGCCATCCTGGTCGACACCTTTCCGCCCGCGAAGCGCGGCATGGCCTTCGCCGTGGCGGGCATCGCCATGGTCACCGCGCCCATCCTGGGCCCCACCCTAGGAGGCTGGATCACGGACAACTTCTCCTGGCGGTGGGCCTTCTACGTGAACCTCCCGGTCGGGCTCCTTTCGCTCTTCCTCTCCCAGAAGCTCGTTCAGGACCCGCCCCACGCCAGGAGGGTCCGCTTCCGGGAAGGCTTTACCGTGGACTACACGGGCCTCGGCCTTATCGCCCTGGGGCTCGGCTGCCTCCAGGTGGTGCTCGACAAGGGACAGATCGAAGACTGGTTCGCTTCACCCTTCATCCAGATCTTCGCCGCGCTCGCGGTCGTCGGCCTGGCCGCGGCGGTCTGGTGGGAGCTCGGCCACAAGCACCCGGTGGTCGACCTGCGGCTCCTGCGGGACTGGAACTTCGGGACCGCCAACGTCCTGATGTTCGCGGTGGGCTTTTCCCTCTACGGGAGCACCATCCTCATCCCGCTCCTCCTCCAGAACCTCATGGGGTACACGGCCATGGACGCCGGGCTCGTCATCTCGCCGGGAGGGCTCGTGGTGGTGGCCATGATGCCCATCGTGGGGAAGCTGTCCTCCCGGGTGCAGCCCAAGTGGCTCATCGCCTTCGGGCTCACGGTTCTGGGCGCCGCGCTTCTCCACATGACGAGCTTCAACCTCCACATGGACTACCGCACCGTCGTGCTCGCGAGGTGCTTCCAGACGCTGGGACTCTCTTTCCTCTTCGTGCCCGTGAACACGATGGCCTACGCCCACCTGCCCAAGGGCAAGAACAACAACGCCTCGGCCATCCTGAACCTCTCCAGGAACCTGGGCGGGAGCTTCGGGATCGCCCTCGTGACGATGCTCCTGGCGCGCCGGTTCCAATACCACCACAGCGTACTGGCGAGCCACGTGAGCCCTCTGGACCCGCAGTACCTCGCCTGGTCCGAGCAGGCCGGCCGGGTGCTGAAGTGGCTCGGTTCGGCGGATCCGGCGAAGGTGCTCGCGCTCGTCTACCAACAGCTCCAGAGGCAGGCGGCCATCCTGTCCTACCTCGACAACTTCTGGGTCCTCGGCCTCACGGTGCTCGCCCTCGTGCCCCTGACCCTCGCGCTGCGCCGGATTCCGCTCGGCCGGGCCGGCCACGGAGGACATTGAGAGATGACTTTCAAGCTTCTTCCGCGCCGGACGTCGTTCGCCGTCCTGCTCTCGCTCTCTTCCGCGTTCCTGACCGCCTGTGCCGTGGGACCGGCGTACGTGCGTCCGGAACCGGCGGCCCCGGCCGAATGGTCCCAGACCGTAACGAAGGCCTCCCGGGATTCGAGCGCCCTGCGGGAGTGGTGGAAGAGCTTCGGCGATGCCAAGCTCAACGAGCTGATCGAACGGGCAGCCGGCTCGAGCCTGGAGCTCAAGATCGCCCAGGCCCGAGTCCGCGAAGCGCGGGCGCTGCGGGCGGTCGCTGCCGGCGCCGAGCTGCCGCGGCTGACCGCGGGAGTGGAGTTCGACCGGACCCGACGAAGCGGCCACAACCCCAACCTGCCTCCCGGCGCCCCGACCGTCGTCAATCTCTTCCAGACCAGCTTCGACGCTTCCTGGGAGATCGACCTCTTCGGCGGGACCAAACGCGCCGTGGAGGCCGCCGACGCCGAGCTCGGCGCCTCGGTCGAAGACCTTCGAGCCGCCTACGTCACCCTCTTCGGGGAGATCGCGCGGAACTATGTGGAGGTGCGCGGGTTCCAGAGGCGACTCGCGGTCGCTCGCCGAAACCTGGAGGGCCAGAAGGAGACCCTAGCCGTCACCCGCTCGCGTCTGGAGGCCGGACTGGCGCCGGATTTCGACGTAGACCGAGCCTCCGCGCAGGTTTCCACCATCGAGGCCCAGATCCCGCCACTGGAGGTGAGCCTGCAGCGGGCGGTACACCGGCTCGCGGTCCTGCTGGGACAGGAACCGGGCTCGCTGAACGAGCTCCTTCTCGACGAGGCCCCTATCCCGGCGCCTCCCCCTGAGCTTCAGGTCGGCCTGCCGTCGGACCTCCTCGAGAGGCGCCCGGACGTTCGAAGGGCGGAACGCGCGGTGGCCGCGGCCACGGCGAGGGTCGGGGCAGCCACCGCCGACCTGTATCCCCGCTTCTCTCTAGCCGGCGGCTTCGGCTTTCAGAGCGGGCGGCTGGAGGACCTGGCGCTCGCCTCGAGCAGGTTCTGGTCCTTTGGCCCGGCGCTCCGGCTCCCCCTCTTTCAGGGCGGAAGAATTCGGGCCAACATCGAAGTCCAGAACGAGCGGCAGGCTCAGGCGCTCCTCGCCTACGAAAAGGCCTTCCTCTCGGCCCTGGAGGAAGTGGAAAACGCGCTGGCGGCGTACGGAAAAGAGGAGGCGAGGCGCCGGGCGCTCGTCGAGGCCGTCGCCGCCCACGAACGTGCCTTCGCCACAGCCGGTGCGCTCTACTCGAGCGGGCTAACCGATTTCCTGCAAGTGCTCGACGCCCAGCGCTCGCTGCTGGCAGCCCAAAGCCAATTGGCCGAGAGCGAAGCCGCCGCGGTCTCCGGCCTCGTCGCCCTCTACAAGGCACTGGGCGGAGGCTGGGAGCAGCAAGCTCCAGCGGCAGGGCGCCCGGCCGAGGTCGTCCGCAGTTCCCAAGAGTAACCATCCCCCGT
>JACRCS010000328.1 GCA_016218905.1 Deltaproteobacteria bacterium | reverse complement strand
TTGCGCATCTGCCCCTGAGCGTAGGGTGGGGCGTTCCGCCGCAGGCGGGTTGCCCCACGCGTGGGCGAACCTCGCTGCGCGAGAACCGCCCACCCTACGGCAACCCGGTACGCGCAACTATTTACGACGTCGTGTATAGCAGCGCCGTCCGGCGGCCCTCGCGCTCCCGACTCCCGCTTCGCAACCACGCCTGTCGGAGCGGCGCCGTCGGAGAGCCGCTTGACCCGACCGGGTGCTTCGGTTAGAAGCAGAGGAGTCACTGGGCCTTCCCTGATCCCCATCCGAAAGATCCGGCGCGCCCCGGCCTCCCGGGCGGCCGCCGCTCTTTCACCCCGAGCCGCAGCGCTGACTCGGCTCTTCCGCGGACGAGGGTGGCGCCGAGGCGCTCCCAGGGGGAACACCTGATCCACTCCAAGGCAGCCGGACGATGAGAGCACCCGATCCAGACGGTACCGAACTCGCGCTCCCCCTCGTCCCGGCGCTGCGCACCGGAGAAGCGTCTCCGGAGGCTCGGCCTTCGGCGAAGAAGGTGGCCGAGACCGAGGGGAGCACGCCGGCAGTGCCGGAACACACCCGCTGGCGCCTCGTCCTCATGGGAGTCGCGGCCGGCATCTGCTGCGCGTTCCAGATCGGGAAGGCTCCGCCGGCCCTGCAGGAGCTCCAACTTCGCCTCGGGATCAGCCTCGTCGTGGGCGGATGGGTCCTCTCCGCCTTGAACGTCGTCGGCGCGGCTTGCGGCCTCGCCGTCGGAGCGGCCGGGGATCGGGTCGGCGACCGGCGTGCCAGGGGCCTCGGCCTCGCGTGCGCCGGCGCCGGGAGCCTCCTCGGCGCGGCGGCGCCGGGACCGGCGTGGCTCCTGACGACGCGCGCCCTCGAGGGCTTCGGGTACCTGATGGTGGTCGTCTCTGCGCCTGCCCTGATCTTCAAGGTCACCCGGCCGGGGGACCTCGGGCTCGCGTTCGGGCTGTGGGGGTGCTTCATGCCGCTCGGGACGTCCGCCATGATGCTCCTGGCGCCCCCTCTCCTCGCCTTGGCGGGCTGGCGAGGTCTCTGGGCCGGGAACGGGCTCCTGCTCCTCTTCCTCGCCGCAGTGTTTCGCCGGCTGACGCGGACCGTTCCGGGCCTGTCGGCGGGCCGCGCCGCGAGGACGCGCGCCTCGTGGCGGAGCGTGGGGCTCGTCGCCGTCACCCCGGGACCGGTGGCGCTCGCCCTCTCCTGGGCCATGTACACCATGAGCTTCATGGTCCTGATGGGCTTCCTCCCGACCCTCCTCATGGGCCGAGGCTACAGCCGTGCCGCGGCCGCCGCCCTCACGTCCCTCGCGGTGGCCGTCAACATGGTCGGCGCCCTCTTGGGAGGGTGGCTCCTCAAGCGCCGGGCGCCTCGCTGGGCGCTCATGACCTCGGCGGCGACCGTCGGTGGGCTGTCGATGCTCGGCATCTACGGCGCCGGCACCCCGGAGTGGGTCCGGTACGCGCTCTGTCTGTTGTTCTCGATCTTCGGAGGGATCCAGGCGGTCTGCGTGCTCGGTGGGGCGCCCCTCTACGCGCCGAGACCGACGCTCGTCGCCACGACGAACGGTTTCGTCAACCAGGTCTCCAACGTGGCGATGCTCCTCGGCCCCCCGGCCGCGGCGCTCCTCGCGTCGGCCCGCGGCGGATGGCAGGCTACCCCCTGGATCCTCACGTCGGCCCTCGCCCTCTCCGGCGCCTGCGCGCTCGTCCTCCGGGGAATTCCCGCGACCGGGGGCGCCCGGAAGGCCGCGAGCGCCCCGGCCGAGAAGTGAGGCGCATTGCAGCCGCCCGTCGGAAGGGCATCCGTTCTCTACGCGAGGCGACGCCATGCGGCTTCCTCGGGTCCACCTCGACCAGCTGATCACCTTCTACCTCGTCGCTACCGAGAAGAGCTTCACCTCCGCGGCCGAGAAGCTCTGCGTCACCCAGCCCGCCGTGACCATGCAGCTCCGGGAACTCGAGAAAGCCTATGGGGTGAAGCTCGTCCACGTGAAGCGGAAGAGGGTGTGCCTCACGGCGGAAGCCGAGCTGCTGCTCCCCCACGCCGAGGAGCTCTATCGCGCGGCCCTCCGGGCGGAGGAGCTCCTCGAGCACCATGGGAGGGCCAAGACGCTGCGCATCGGACTGGTTCCGGCGCTCGCGGGCTACGCCTTCCCCGTCATCAGCGTCTTCAGCGAGCTCTACCCCACCGTGCGGGTGGTCGTCCGGGAAGGCTCGTCCCACGGCCTCGTCGAGGCGGTGCGGGACTTCCAGCACGACCTCTGCTTCGTGGCGTCCCTGTCGGCCCGACCCGGAGACGTGGAGGTGTACCGCTTACGCCACGCGGAGCGGATGGTCCTCGTCTCGATCCCGGGCAGCACCCTTGCGGAGAAGGCGGCGGTGGACTGGGAGGACCTCGCGGGCCAGCCGCTCATCCTCCACGGCGAGGGCTCCGCCGCGAGGGCGATCGTCCTCGAGGAGTTCCGCAAGCGCGGCATCACCCCGCAGATCGCGGCCGAGGTGGATAACGTCAGCTACGTGAAGCAGCTCATCGAGCGGCGGGGGGCGGTGGCGCTGATGTTCTCGCCCAACGTGGAGGAGGAGGTCGCCCAGCAGAAGCTCACGGTGCTCCCCTGGGCGGGAGGGGAGATCCAGATCGGAATCGACGTGGTCCTCCGTCGGGAGGGCGAGGTCTCTCCCTCCTGCGCCGCGTTTCTGGACGTCCTGGCGAAGCACTTCGGGGAGGACTTCGGCCGGGGTCGGTGAGGGGTGGCCCGGGGGCGCGTACCGGTTCACGGCCTCGACCGCTGCGATCCCCGCCAACACCGCGCCGGCCCTGAGCGCCTCGGCCTTGATTTCCTCTTCCGCCTTCGTCCCGGCCCTGGCTCCCCTCCTCGCTTGACCCGTCAAAGCTCATGTCCGTGTCGCCGCGCGGGCCGTCTCGCACTGGCTGCTCCCTGGGCCATCAGCCCGTTTCGAAATCTCGATGACAACCGAATCTCCCTCCCGAAGACCCAGCGTGTCTCGGACGTGGCATTCGGCCATGATCTCGACTACGCCCGCGCCGTGCACCCGGACCTCTTCGCTCGGCACAACGATGGCAGCCGGAATGCCGTTGACTCGAACCCGTTTGACTGCTGCCGCGCAGAAGTCGGGGCTGTCCGGAACGAGCTCGAAGTCGGGGTTTTCGCAGAGTGAGGTCAGCCGAAGGTGGTCCTCCTCCTGCACCAAGACGTTGAGCGTGCCTGGACAGGGCTCAAAACCCATGGCCTGCCGGAACTGTTCGACCACCCAGTCCAGGCGGGTGAAGAAGGCACCGCGTCCGACGCCCTCCCGGATGGTCCCAACGATGCGCATGTCAGACATGTCCTTCTCCCGGCGCAGGAACTGCCCGAGGGGCGGCATCCCCGCCGCCCCTCGCCCCACAGGAGGTGGGTTTGGGTCCCGTCAGAAAGTGTACACTGTGTTGAGCCAGAAGCTCTGGCCTTCTTTGACGTTCTTTCCGGCGAACTCCTTCAGCGAAACTCCTTGGGAATCACCTGCACCTCTTCGGTCACGTCGATCGACCAGGGGTCCATGTGCTTCTGCCCCTTCATGAACCGCAGCCAGAGCTCGTCCGGGTACCTGTCCTTGTCGCTGGAGATCTTCGCCTTGACCATCTTCGCTTCGTACTTGTACTTGCCCTCGGCGAGGCTGCTGATGGTCATTTCGGTTTCCACGTCCTGCTTCAGCTCGCTCAGGTGCCCGGGAATGAAATACTGGTAGACGTTGCGCATTCGCTCATCTCCCTCGACTCAGACCTTGTTGTAACCGTAGGCAGTCCAGCTCTCCTCGACTCTACGGACGATCTCCTCCGGGTACCCGGTTCGGAAAGACATCAGCCTTGGCCGGTCGATCTTCGGGTCCCAGTGCAGTGGAAACGTGCAATCGAAGAGGACCTGCGCCCCCTTCAGCGCAAGCCGGTCCTTCGTCTCCAGGAACGGGGTGACGGGGCTCGCGAGGCCGTGCTCGTAGACCCGGATCCCCGTGACCGGGTGGCACCGCGTAGAGAACGTGTGCATGACCTCGGCCCAGTTGTAGATGTTCACGTCGTCTTCGACGACGAACACGTAGTAGAACCACGGGCTGAGCTTGCTTCCGAAGACGAGGTTCGCGATCTGGGTGGCGATATTGGCGTAGGCCGGCTTCACGCCCACCACGACCAGGTGGTGGGTGGACTCCGGATACATGTAGACGCCCGTGATCGGGATGCCCTGGCTCTTGAGCAGCCGCTCCATTTCCAAGGCCATGGAGAACGATCGCAGGAGCTGCCCCTCGTCCGTGGGCATCCCCATATTCGCCATCGTCAGGATCGCGTCATTGCGGTAGCTGATGCAGTTCACGCGGTACACGTTCCGCTTGTCGCGCGGGGAGGTGCGGTAGCCGACGTATTCGCCGAACGGCCCTTCGTCGAGCCGAACGTTGGGAATGAGGTGGCCTTCGATGATGATCTCCGAATGGGCCGGCACCTCCAGGTCCACGGTCTCGCACTTGACCATCTCCACCGGCTTTCCGCGGAGCATGCCCGCGAACTGGTCCTCCGGAATGCTCGCGGGGGCCGAGGACGCCATGGCCGAAAGAGGGTCCGGGCCGATCGCGACCGCAAACGGAAGCGCCTTGTTCTTCGGCTCGCACTTCCCGTAGAACATCTTCCCCATGTCCGAGAAGGGCAGCACCAGGCCCGTCATCGTCCTGCGATCGTGGGCCATGAGCCGGTACATGCCCCAGTTGATGTCCTGGGTCTCCGGGTCCCGGGCGACGACGATGTGCCACGTTCCCGGGTAGCGGCCGCCGTCCCCGTCGTGGACCATGGGAAGGGGAAGATTGAACAGATCCACGTCGTCGCCGAGCAGGATGTTTTCCTTGCAAGGGGCCCTATTCTTGTCCACGAAGACCGGGGGGATCGGCTCGCCTTCGGTGCGCTTGGTGTACGCCTTCCCGATCTCCGGGATCGGCGTGTCGAAGTCGAGCCCGAGGGCGACCGCGAGGCGGTGGTAGGTCGACAGCAGGGCGCCGGACATCCTGAAGCCGGGGTACCCGCGGATGTTTTCCATGAGCGGCACCGGGGAGCCGGTCTCACAGACCCGCCGGACGATCGCGCCCGCCTCGAGATCCCAATCCACTTCCTTGCCGATGCGGACCATGTCGCCGTGCCTGGCGAGCTCCGCGAGATACTGCCGGTTGTCGTCACAGATCATTCGCTTCTCCTTTGTGGGGATGCCTAGTCGATCCCGTACTCCTTCCAGCGCTCGTTCACCCGGCTCAGCATCTGCTCGTCGAGCTTGATTTCCACGGGCTTGTCTTCGAGCTCGTACGGGGTCGTGGCGTCCAGGATGATCCGGGACGTGATCATCCGCTCGTCCCAGCGGAGGGAGGGATCCACGGAGGTGGAACGCCCGCGCTTGAGGATCTCGGTATCCCGGAAGGGGTGGTAGCGCGTGCTCAGGGCCCAGAAGACGCCGGTCAGGTCGTCGGCCTCGATGTCCTCGTCCACGATGATGACGCCCTTGGTGCCGTAGCCGGCCGTCTCCGTGGCCAACACCCCGGAGGCCACCTGCTGGGCGTCCCCCGCGTGCCTCGGCTTGATGGAGACGACGGCCCAGAACCTCCCGCACGCCTCCGGCATCATGTAGACGGATTTGACCGGGAGCCTCATCGCCCTGAGCTCGCTCCAGAGCGTCGCGGTGCGCATGAAGCCCAGGATCATGTTGACGTCGGTTACCGATCTCCCGAGGGTGGTCGCCATCAGGACCGGGTTATTGCGGTGCATGATCCGCTGGACCGCGATCCACGGCTTCTTGATCTCCTTGCGGAACTCCTCGGTGTAGTAGCCGGTGTATTCCCCGAAGGGCCCCTCCGTTCGGAAGTCCTCCGGATCCACCACGCCGTCGATCACGAGCTCGGCGTTGGCGGGAAAGGGCAGGCCCGTCAGCTCGCTCGTGAGGAGCTCCACCGGCTCACCCCGGATCGACCCCACCATGTCGTAGACGGAGGCGCCCTTGACCATGGCCGAACCCGCGAGAAAGATCAGGGGATCGCAGCCGATGAAGACCGTCACCGGCATCTTCTGCTTGAGCTTCTTGTATTTGAGGAGCGTCTTCTCGCCGGTCTTTCCCGGCATGAAGTAGACGCCGATGCTTCGGGCGTCGTGCAACTGCATGCGTTGGGTCCCGACGTTGATCTTCCCGGACTCGGGGTCCTTGGTGACGATCGACACCGTGGTGCCGATGTAACGGCCTCCGTCCATGGGGAAGAACTTGGGAGCGGGGAAGCGGCCCAAGTCGAGGTCCGGGCCCTCGAGCACGTTCTGCTGGGCGGGGCCGAAAGAGACATTCACGGCCTTGATGACCTTGTCGAAGGTCATCTCCGACCACTCCCTCGCCAGCCGGCAGAGGCTGTAGTCCAGCGGCTTGCCGAGGGCGATGGCCATCCTCTTTGGCGTCGCCAGGCCGCTCATCAGAATCGACGTGTTCGGGCAATCCTTCACGTTGCTGAAGAGCAGCGCCGGCCCCTTCTTCCGTTCGTTGACGGCGGAAACGTGGGAGATCTCCAGATCCCAATCCACCGGGGTCTGAACCTTCCGCAGCTCGTTGTTGTCCTCCAGCCGGCTCAGAAACGTTCGTAGATCCTCAGCCATGACCGTACCTCCTCAAGTAAGTCGACTTTTTAGGCTCGCAAACGGGCCGTCTCAGCCCGTGCCTACCACCGTCACCATCAAGTCCTGCAGGAGCCCGACAATCGCCTCTGCCCGTTGCCGCACGACCGGAATCGGAGCGTCGGTCAGCTCCTTCGCCACATCGAAGAGAAGCGTGATCTTTTGTGCGATCTCTGTCTCATTCATACGCGAAACCTCTGTCAGCTCGGTGCCAAACGGAAGAGCTCTCACATGGACTTCCGGTCCAACCCCTGGATCCTCTCATCTACCCAGCGCTTCCCCTTGAACTGGACTCGTTCGATGCTGTCCGCCAAAGCCTCGTGGACGTCCATCCGGATGCCCACCCTCTCCTGCAGTGCAGCCGCGATGCCCCTCAGCGTCTGCGTCCTCTCCTCGGCGGGGACGTCTTTCTTGAACTCGACCTTCATCTCCACGGTCTCCTTGCCCCGACCGGCCATGAAGACCCTGCCGCGGTAGTCGAGGACCCCCTCGTTGGCGAACACCACGGAATCGATGGCCGCGGGCCAGACGTTCATACCCTTCATCTTGATCATGTCGTCGTATCGCTCGATGATGCCCGCCTCGATGCCGTCATAGGGACGGCCGCAGGGGCAGTCGGCGTGGCTGCGGAGCACCACCTTGTCGGCCGTGGCAAAGCGCAGGAGCGGGGACGCCTCTCTTTCGAGCGGGGTGATCACGAGCTCGCCGGCCTCGCCGGGCTTCACGGGCTCCAACGTCTCGGGGTTCAGAACCTCCGCATAGACGAAGGGCTCCAGCAGGTGCAGCAGCCGGCGGTTTCCGTTCTCGTCGTACACGCCGGCTTCACAGCTCATGGCGATGGCGGCGCCCTTCTGGGTGGAGCCATAGTGTTCGTAGATGGCGGCGCCCCAGGTCTCCTCCATCTGCTTCGCCCAGCCCACGGGATACGCCCCGGCCGCGATCATGACGGCTTCGAGCGACGGGAAGTCCCTTCGGAAGTCAAAACCCAGCTCCTTCGCTGTCTCCGTGAGGGTGGTCAGATACGCGGGCACCGTGAGGATGGCCTTCGGATCGAAGCGCTTCATGAGTTCGAGCTTCGTCTTCGTGTCGAAGAAGGCGCCGAGGAAGTACCGGGCGCCGCTTTGCATCAGCCCCCGCATGGCCGCCAGCCCGGCGGTCATCGTCGCGAGGGGCCAGAAATGGAACACCGCGTCTCCGGGGCGCACGCCGATCCAGTGGTAGTTCACCGCCCACGTTCCGCCCAAATGCTCCACGTCCGCCCGGGTACACCCGTAGATCTCCTGGCCCAGCCCGGAGGTACCGCTCGTCAGGTGGGTCTGGACGACCTTGTCGAGGGGGACCCCGAGCCGGTCTCCGTAGGGAGGATTCTCCACCTGGTCGGCGAGTAGGTCCTTCTTCGACATCAAGGGCACCTTCTTACGGTAGTCCTCCGGGGTCCTGATGTCGTCCGGGGTGATGCCTTGGTCATCAAACCGGTTGCGAAAGAACAGGTTCGTCTTCCAGACATGATCGAGCTGTGCCTTCAGGCGTGCCCACTGATACTTCTCAAGCTCCGCTCTCGACATCGACTCTAGGGTCGCGTAGTAGAGAGCGGCTCCTCTCGTATCCAGTTTTCTGATCGGCATCCTCAAACCTCACATCTTCTCATCCCAGATGGGGATCGCTTATGAGATGTTCTCCACGATCAACGTCATTCCCATTCCACCCCCGGAACAAAGAGTCGCCAGGCCCAACGCGACGCCTCTCTTCTTCATCTCGTAGAGGAGCGTCACCAGGATCCGAACCCCGGCGCACCCGACGGGATGGCCCAGGGCGATGGCGCCGCCGTTGACGTTGGTGATGCCGTAGTCCAGCTTCAGTTCCCGCTCTACGCAAAGGTACTGGGCCGCAAAGGCCTCGTTCACCTCGAAGAGGCCGATGTCCTCCAAGGTCAGCCGCGCCTTTGCGAGCGCCTTCTGCGTGGAGGGCACGGGACCGTAGCCCATGAAGTCCGGATCCACGCCGGCTACCCCGTAGGAGACGATGCGGGCCAGGGGCTTGACCCCCAGCTCCATGGCCCTGCTCTCGCCCATGATCAGGACCCCGGCCGAGCCGTCATTGATGCCGGAGGCGTTTCCCGCGGTGACCGTCCCGTCCGGCTTGAACGCCGGCTTCATCTTGGCCAGGCTTTCCAGGGAGGTCTCCGGCCGCGGGTACTCGTCCGTGTCGATGCGCTTGGGCTCCCCCTTGCGCTGGGGGATCTCGAAGGGGAGGATCTCTTCCTGAAAGCGGCCCTCCCGGATCGCAGCGGCAGCCCGTTGCTGGCTGGCGAAGGCCATGTGGTCCTGGTCCTCACGCGAGATCCCGAATCTCTCGGCCAGGTTCTCGGCCGTGATCCCCATGCCCACCCCGGTGCCCAACTGGGTGAGCCCGTCCCACATGGCGTCGCGCACCTCCACGTGCCCCATGCGCGCGCCCCACCGAAGGCCGTCGAGGGTATAGGGGACCGAGCTCATGCTCTCGGTTCCGCCGGCGAGGATCACGGAAGCGTCGCCGGCCTTGATGGCCTGCGCACCGGAAGCCACTGCCTGCATGGCGGAAGTGCAGGTCCGATGAATCGTGTAGGCGGGCACCTCCTTCGGAAGCCCGGCCTTGAGCGCCGCGACCCGAGCCAAGTTCGTCTCGTCCCTGGTGCGCTGGTAGCAGCACCCCCACAGGATGTCGTCGACGAGCCCGGGATCCACGCCGGCCCGGTTCACCACTTCCTTCATAAGCGGCGCAGTCAGCGCTGGGGCCGCAACGTCTTTGAAGACTCCTCCGAAAGAGCCTATGGCAGTTCTGGCTGCCGATACGATCACTACTGACGAATCACTCATTAGGCTTCACCTTCCCTATGGATCACGGCTTCGGCTGGTAGAGCTCGAACTGGACCCCGTGCATGGATTTGGGGTGGATGAAGTTGGCTGCCCCGAAGTCGCCCTTCGCGGTCTCCGGGAGCAGGACGTTCAGGCCCTTCTCTCGCGCGGCAGCCACGTCCTGGTCGATGTTGTCCACCTCCACCGAGAGCAGGAAGAAGCCGTCTCCCTTACTGTTGACAAATTTGGCGACCGACGTGTTTTCATCGCTGTAGGAAATTAGGTGGACGACCAGCCCACCCACGTTGAGCTTCGCCCCGATCAGCCCGGGAAAGGCGAAGGAGTCCGCGCCCATCGGCTCGGCTTTCACGCCGAAGAAGCTCTCATAGGTCTTCTTAGCGGCTTCCAAGTCTTTGACCGCGATATTCAGTCCGTAGATCCTTTTGATCATTGTTCTCTCCTCCCATTACTGGCAGAAACTTCGGTTATCTCACCCTTACCCCGGCCACGAGCTGCCCGACGATCCGATCCATTGCATCCCTCTTCTCCTCGGCCTTCACGGCCTTCTCCTTCTTGGACCAGACGGATTCGGGGCGCACCTGCAGGATGATCACGTTGTCCGGGAAGGGAAGATCGGCGTCGATGCCGAATTCGATGTCGTAGGGCTTTCCGTAGTATCTGTCGATCGCCTTCGCAATCCGGCAGAGCTCCTCGAGCTCATCGTTACTAATACATAGGCGGCAGCGATCTTCCGACGATACGTCCACGGCCTTGATGTCGCTTCCCGTCTCCTTGTAGACGCACTTCGTCTCTTTGCTGCCCTTGGTGCTGCGGATGATGCCGAGGGTCACCTTGTCCACCAGGAAGTTGTCCGGCGTCACCAGGCCGCTCACCACGGCCTCCCCCAGGCCGTAGCTCACGTCCACGGAGATCTTGGACGGATCGCCGTTGAGCGGGTTCAAGGTGAAGATGACTCCCGACACGCGAGAGTTCACCATCTTCGGGATCCCCACCCCGATATTGAAGAGGAAGTGCATCCCTTTGTTCATCCGGTAGGTGATCGCCTCCACCTGGTAGGCGCTGGCCCAGGTCTTCCGGATGTACCGGACCAAGTCTTCCACGCCGCGAATGTTGAGATACGTCTCCATCTGGCCGGGCATGGACACGGGGCCGCTCGACCGCACCGCAACCGGTACGTTCTTGATGCTCGCCATGTCGCAGAGCTTCGTGTATTGCTCCCTCACCTCATCTATGATTGCCGAGGGAACGGTGGCCTCTTCGATGAGCTCGACCGTGAATCCTCCGGCCTTTCGGCAATTCTCCAATGTCACTTCGCCGAGGGCTTGAAGGTACCGGTCTACCTTCGCCTTGATTCCCGTCTCCCTTACGAAGAGCTCGTTGGCGTGGATCGTCAGGGAGAAGCCGGGGCTCACCCGGATGCCGCCCTTCATCATCTCGCCGAGATTGGCGTTCTTCTTCCCCACGAGGGGGTAATCGTCTCCCACGAGCTCTTCGTACCAGAGCGTCAGCCGCCGATCCTTTTCCGTCCCGTTGCTTCCCTTCATGGCCGATTCCTCGCAAGCTTTGGCCGTCCGAACGCGGTTCTGTTCCCATCCTTGTTGGGGGTGAGGCCCGGGGCGGCCGCCAAGCCCTGCGAGGCCGCCCCGCGCCCTCAATGCGCCGCTCTCTCGAGGACCCGCACGAGGCCCTCGTTCCCATCGAGGCGAATGAGATCTCCCGTGCGGATCACGGAGGTACCCCGCCCGATCCCTACCACCGTCGGCAGACCGTACTCCCGGCAGACGATGGCGGCGTGGCACATGACTCCGCCTACGTCGGTGACAGCGCCCACGATCTTGGTGAAAGCCGGCGCCCAGCTCGGGGAGGTGGTGGGGGCCACGAGGATCTCCCCCTCCTGGAGGAGGGACAGCTCGTCGACGGTCCGGATCACCCGGGCCCGGCCCTGGACGACTCCCGGCGAGCCGGGCAGTCCCTGAAGCTCCCCGTCCATGCCGAGCGCGCCCGCCTCCATGCCCTTCAGCCAACCCTTGACGGTGTCGGTGGTCACACCGAAGAGCGCGATCGTGAAGGGCTCAGTCACGACTTCCGGGGGCGTTCCAACCGCGGGTGGATTTGTCCATTCCTGGAACTTCTTCAGGACCCCTTTGCGCCACGCGATCTCCTTGGGCCAATAGGACGGCCCCCGGGGCTTCGTGTCACAAGCCCAGTTGCAGACGTAGTCCCAGAGGGCGTCTCGGATCTCGCTCCTCTTCAGGTACCAGATGTCCTCCCGGTCCTCGATGAAGCCCGCGCCCTTCAGGATGTCCGCGACCTGGCGGACCTTGTTCCAGAACACGCTGTGGAACCAGTGCTCCACGTAGAACATATGGTCCTCCACGTAGGGGAAGACCGTTGCGGCGAGCCCTCGCGCCTCGTCGAAAGCCTTCCGGTCCGCATCGTTGTCGATGAGGGCCCGGTACTCCTCGATCACCAGGTCGCGCTCCTCCGCCAGCTTCTCCGTGGGCCGGCCGACGGGCTTTCCGGCCTTGATGGCCTGGATGTGCATCCGGATGGAGTCGAAGGGAACGTTCAGGTTGTCGTTCCAGGAGCTGTGATGGTGATACCAGCCGGTGCCGGTGGAGATGTAGAACCAGGGATAGCGCGCCGTCTCCAACTCGGCGAGCCAGTGCCGACCGCTCGTCGTCTGGGCCATTTCCGCCATGAGCCCGTCCGCGTCCAAGGGCTTCGCGAACACGGCGTCCACACCGGTCTCGATGGCCAGCTTGGCCAACCGAATGAGCTCGGCGTCCGGACGGTAGAGGACCACGTCGATGCCTGAGACCATCTTTGTGAGCGTGGGAGAGGGGATGTCGGGAAAGATCGAGTTCGCCGTGTTCATGAAGGTCACATAGGCGGCGTAGCCAATGTTCAGAAACTCGAAGTGGTACTGCCAGACCTTCGTGGCCATGTGGATGAGCTCGTCGTACTTGGTGAGGAGGCGATAGCCGCTCCCAACGTCTCTCACCTCGAAGACCGCGCGGTCGTCCTCCATCTTTGGAAGGGGCTCGAAGCTGACGGCGGCAAGCTCCTCGTGGAGCTTGTTCATCTTCACCTTCCACTCGTCGTAGAGCTGGTTCCAGTTCTGGTAGTAGTGGCCGGCCCGCTTCATGAAGAGGGGGATGCGGCGCTGGACCTCCTCGGGGTCCTCGACCGCCAGGCCGGAGACGTAGATGTAGCCGTTGATGATCCGGTGGTCGATGCCGTTGGCCGGCGGGACGAGGAAGAGGCGGGTGTTCGCCTGGGAGCAGGCCAGGTACCACGCCTCGTCCATGATGACGTCGAAGGGGTAGTGGGGTTCCGGGTAGTGCAGGCCGTCGTAGAACCAGAACTGCTTTGCCTCATGCTCCGCCCGAGCGGGATCGTCCTTCGAGAACTGGTAGTGGTACGGGTACATCCTCTCCCAACCCTCAGTGCCGGGAATCGTGGGGATTTCGTGGGGGCTCAGGAACTTGGCGCTCATCGGTGCCTCCTGTGGAAGGGTTTTCACTACAGCCGAAACCGCCTGGGTTCGTCGAAGCCACATAGACTCTGCGGAGCGTGTGCGTCAGCCCCCGTAGGTTTCCGATCTCCTTTCCGGCGTAGTCGAACGAGCGCCGAGTCCGTCCACCAGGTATCGCCGAGAGGATTCCGCCCCGGCACAAAGACGCATCTGGGACTGTGTTATGCGCCTGAGATAGGCCCAGCTCCGCCGGGATTAGACCCAATATTTCCATCAGTTTGCCTTGTCGAGCGAGCGCTCACTAGCCAGTGTTCTTACTTGACGCCTCGCAGGTTGTCAACACCTGTTTTGCAATCGTCGTCAAAAAACATCTGCTTGGGTCGTCCGGGGGGGTAACCCCGATGGATGGGAGCGCCTGTGTGGGGTCGTGCTGAACGTTGTCTGAACGCGCGAGTCGGCCTAACCGGTCGTCCCGTGGCCCTTGAGGTATTGCTCGGCCCGAGCCTTGGCCGCCGCCGGATGGGCGGCGCGGCTCCAGCCTTTCACTCGCTCGTACCCGTCGCGTCGAGAGCGAGCTTGGCCGTCCGGGACGTCTCGCGACAGGACGGGTCGATCGGCTGGCCCTGGAGGTCCTCGATCACGAAGCTGTCTTGCAGATCTCGAAAGGCCATGGTGTCCTCCGCCGGCGATAAAGATGTCAGGGCCTGGCGCCCTCGGTCCGCTTTCGCTCTTGAATCGCCCGCCAAACCTTCTCCGGGGTAAGGGGCATGTCGTAGATCCGGATGCCGATGGCGTCGTAGATGGCGTTGGCGTAGCAGCCCATGGTGGGGACGGTCGCGCCCTCGCCGACCTCCTTCACGCCCCAGGGGCCCTCGGGGTCCTCCGTGTCGACGAGGGCCGAGACCACGTGGGGAACGTCCAACGCCGTAGGCACGCGATACTCGCCCAGGTTCGCGTTGAGCGGCTTGCCGTTTCGGTCGAAGACCAGGGCCTCGTACATCGCCTCCCCCATGCCCATGAAGAGCGCTCCGTCCACCTGGGCGTGAAGGAGCTGAGGGTTGATCACCTTGCCGCAGTCGTGGATGTCCCACACCTCGGTGACCATCACCTGCCCCGTCTCCTCGTCCACCTCCACCTGGCTCACCTGGGCCACCCAGCTGTAGGCCGGCGACGGACCCACCGCCGCCCCCTTGTACTTGCCGCCGAGCTTGGGCGGGGAGTACGCGCCGGAGCCGAGGAGCACCCCCTTTTTCACGAAATAGTCGCGGGCAACCTCTTCGAAGGGTAGGACCCTGCCCGAACTCCCCCTCACGAAGACGGCCCGCCGGTCGATGTCCAGGTCCTCGACGCTCGCCTCCATCATCTCGGCCGCGTGCTCCAGGACCTTCCGGCGCACCTCCTCCCCGGCCCTCTTCACCGCCCAGCCCGCCATGAGGGTCTGGCGGCTGGCGTAGGCGCCGAAGTCGTGGGGCGTCACGTCGGTGTCGGCTGCAACGACCCGGATGTCCTCGTAGCGGATCCCCATGGCTTCGGCCGCCATCTGCGCCAGCACCGTGTCCGAGCCCTGGCCGATGTCCACCGCCCCGGTGTAGAGGGTGGCCACGTCGCCCTCCCCGCTCACCTTGATCACCGCCGCGGAGTGGGGAAGCTGGGTCCGGTAGATGGGATAGCCGTTGCCGCTGAGAAACCCTCCGCAGGCCATGGCGATTCCGCTTCCCCTCGGGAGCTTCCCCTTCTTCTGTTCCCAGCCCGAGAGCTCCCGCCCCTTGAGGATTGCCTCCGTGAGCCCGCAGGTGTTCACCTTGAGCTCGTTCGTCGTCAGGGTGTTCGCCTTTCGGGCATTCCGGAGCCGGAGCTCGATCGGGTCCATCCCGAGATCCCGGGCGATCATGTCCAGTTGGCTCTCGAAGGCGTAGCGGGGCTGGGGCGCCCCGTGCCCCCGCTGCGCGCCGCAGGAGGGAAGGTTCGTGTGCACGCGGAAGGTGTCGACCCGGTAGTGGTCGAAGTCGTAGACCAGCGGGAGCAGCGCGCCGGCGTAGTAGGCCGTGGCGATCCCGAGGCTCGTGTACGCGCCCCCGTCAATGATCATCCTTGCGCGGCAGCCGAGGATCCTTCCCTCCTCGGACACCCCGGTGGTGAGCGTGATCGTCATGGGGTGGCGGCCCCGGTGATGGACGAAGACCTCGAAGCGGTCGAAGACGATCTTCACCGGCCGTCCGGTCTTCATGGCCAGGGCCGCGCTCACGTATTCCGCGCCCGAGGGCTCGAGCTTCCCGCCGAAGCCCCCGCCCACGTAGGTCTTGATGACCCGCACGTCCCCCATCTTCAGTCCGAACACCCGGGAGATATGGTACTGGAAGTAGTGGGGGGACTGAGTGCTCGACCAGATCGTGAGCTTCCCGTCCTGCCACTGGCTGATGGCCGCGTGGGGCTCCATGGGGATGTGCGACGTCCGGGTTCCCGAGAAGGTGTCGGTGCGAACGAGGTGCGCCTCGGTGAAGGCCTGGTCCACGTCCCCGAAGTTCTGGTGGATCTCGGCGCTGATGTTCTTCGGGTACTTGGGGTGGAGTTGGGGTTGGTACTCGTCCATGGCTGCCAGGGGATCCAGCACGGGCTGCAGGACCTCGTACTCGACTTCGATCAGCTCGAGGGCCTTGATCGCCGTCTCTTCGTCCACGGCCGCCACGGCCGCGACCTTGTCGCCCACGTACAGCACCTTCTCGATGGCGAAGATCGTTTCGTCGTAGCGGGCGGGGGAGAGGCCGTAGAAGGTGGACGGCACGTGCTTCGCAGTGAGAACTGCTTTTACGCCCGGAAGCCTTTCGGCCTTGGACGTGTCGATCGCGAGTATCCTCGCGTGGGCGTGGGGGCTCCGCAGGATCTTCCCGTGGAGCATGTTGTTCATCTTGAGGTCGCCGGTGTAGCGGGCCCTGCCGGTCGCCTTCTCGTAGGCGTCGATTTTGGGGACGCTCTTTCCGATGACCGAGTATTCCCTTCGCGGCGCGTTCTCGCTCATGAGGACCTCCATCGGCCTCCAGTGTCCGGTCGCGCTTGGTTCGCGCGTCACGATTCATAGGACGAACGGCGGCGAATCAACGCCGTTCGGCCATTACTGGGGCCTGAAATACAGGCAAGGACCGGCCAAATGGGACATCAGACGGCAGCCTGGGCGGCGGCCATGATGGCTTCGACGATCTTGACATACCCCGTGCAGCGGCAGAGGTTTCCCGCGATCGCCCTGCGCACTTCCTGCTCGGTGGGGTTCGGATTCCGGTTGAGGAGGGCCCGGCCCGAGAGGATCATCCCCGGGGCGCAGTAGCCGCACTGGATCGCCCCGTGCTCGATGAACTTCTGCTGCAACACGTCGAGCTCCCCGTCCTTTTCCAGGCCCTCGATGGTGTCCACCGCGCGGCCGTCCGCTTCGACCGCCAGGACGATGCAGGAGTTGACCGGCTCCCCATCCAGCAGCACCGTGCAGGCGCCGCAGTCGCCGAGCTCGCAGGCGCGCTTGGTGCCGGTGAAATCGAGCTCCTCTCGGAGGAGCTCCAAGAGCGTCACGTTTGGCTTGACGAGTACGGTGTACTCGTCGCCGTTGACGGTCAGACTCACGACGTGCCGGCCGACCTTCGGCCTCTTCGGATCGGCAACGCCTCCGGACCTAGGGTCTCCTCCTTCCGCTCCACTCAACAGTGTCCCTTTTCGATGGCCGCCCGGAGCGAGCGCTTCGTCAGCACCCCGACCAGATGCCGGCGATACTCGACGCTGCCTCGGATGTCGGTGATGGGTCGAGATTCGGCTGCTGCAGCCTCGCCCGCGCGGTCGATCAGCTCCTTCGTGGGTCTCTTTCCTCGGAGTGTGTCCTCCGCGCCCCGCGCTCGCATCGGAACGGGCGCGACGGCGCCGAGGACGATGCGAACGTCGTTGAGCTGTTCCCCTGCCAGGCGAACGCTGCTCGCCACTCCCACGACGGCCAGGGCACCGGCCCTCCTCAAGCCGAACTTGATGTAATGGCTACCGGTCGTCGGCTGATCCGGAATGACGATCTCCGCGAGGATCTCGCCCTCGCGCAGCACGGTCTTTCCCGGGCCGAGAAAGAACTCCTCTAGGGCCACCACTCTCTCACCCGCCTCGCCGGCGATGCGAGCCCTGGCGTCGAGTGCAATCAGGATCGGGGGCAAGTCCGCCGAGGGAACGGCGTTGACCAGGTTGCCTCCGATGGTCCCGACGTTGCAGATCTGGTAGGCAGCCATCGTCCCGGCGGCTCCGCAAATCGAGGGGAAGCGCCCCCTGAGGACAGGGCTCGCGATGATCTCGTTGTGGGTCGTTCGGCTCCCGATCATCACCCCCACGCCGGGCTCGTGACGGACGCCCCGCAACTCCTTCAGTTTCTTCATAGAAACCAAATACTTAGGCTTGAGCAGGCCATGCTTCATCTTGACGATCAGATCGCTTCCGCCGGCCAGCACCCTCGCGTCGGCCCCATGTTCGCCGAGCATTGCGCAAGCCTCGCGCAACGTCTCCGGGACGAGGTACTCAAACTCGGGAACGATCATGGGTTTCTCCTGTGCAGGTGATGGTGTCCCGTTTGGGTAGGTCCTTGCCTGTAATTCAGCCCCCGCAATGGCCGAACGGCGCTGATTCGCCGCCGTTCGGCCTATGAATCGTGACGCGCGAACTGACCACACGGGACACTCGGTCTGTCACTGGCAAGACGTTCGAGGAAACGCTCGCAGCGGGTCACTCCTCGGTGAAGTTCGGGCGCCTCTTCTGCAAAAAGGCGGCAACGCCTTCCTTGAAGTTTCTGTGGCTCGAGAGCGCCGCGAAGGTTTCCGCCTCGAACGCCAGGGCGGATGCGAGATCCATGTTCGCCCCCGTGTTCATGGCGCGCTTCAGGGCGGTCAGCGCGGTGGGCGACTTCTCGGAAAGGCGCGCCGCCCATCGCAGGGTCTCGGCGAGTACCTGGTCCTCGGGCACCACCTGGTTGGCGAGCCCCAAACTGAGTGCCTCCTGGGCGCCGATTCTTCTCCCTGTGAACAGGACCTCCTTCGCCTTCCCCATGCCGATGAGGCGCGACAGGGTCTGTGTGCCCCCTCCGGCCGGAAAGGCCCCGATGTCGATCTCCGGAAGGCCCAACTCCGCCCCTTCCGAGAGAATCCTCAGGTCGCAGGAGAGGGCCAGCTCGCACCCGCCCCCTAGAGCGAAGCCCGAGATGCCCGCCATCGTCGGCTTCTCGAAATGCTCGACGGCTTGGAACAGCCGCTGATACCTCCGGCTGAAATCCAAGGCCCCGGTGGCGCCGTCCAGCTTGTTCAGCTCGCCGATGTCCGCACCCGCGCAAAAGAACCGGGGAGCGCCGGTCAAGATCAGCACCCGAATGCTCGGAGTTCTTCGAACCTCATCGAGAAGCGAATGGAGCTCTTGGATACATCTGCCGTTGATGGCGTTATAGACCTTGGGCCGGTTCAGCGTGACGATTCCGCAGTTGTCCTTTGTCTCGTATTGGATGGTCTCGAAGATCATCGCTTGCTCCCTTGCCCGTTCTCAAAAGTGGGGGTTCTTCCCGGCGCGAGCTTCACAGCGGCGCCCCTCTCGCTCCGTCCCCTTCACCCCCCGTGCCCCTCGCCCAGGACCGGCCTCCCACACGTGCCTCGCGGGAGGCTTTCCCAACCGCGTTTCGAGCGAGCGCTCGCTAAAACTACAGGGTGTTTCTGCGCCTGTCAAGGGCCCGCTGATTGGACCGGAGAAATCCTGCGCAGCCGCCGGCATTGACACCGAGAGGATTTTCCCTACAATAGCGAGCGTTCGCTTCTACTTGTACACCTCTCAATTCGAACGGGAGTTGGAGATGGCAGAAGGCATTAGGAATCCTGATTTGATCCGAAAGAAAGAGAGGCAGATTGCTCTGGCTGCTGCCAAGTGCTTCACGGTAAACGGATTCAACCAGACAACGGTCAGGGAAATTGCCAAGGCCTCCGGGCTGACAATAGGCAACCTCTACGACTATATCAAAACCAAAGAAGATACGCTGTATCTGCTATACAAAGAAATCTATTGGGAATGGACAGAGAGCGTTGTATCAGACGAGACCCTATTGCAAATAGAAGACCCAAAGGGACAACTTATTGCAGCCGTAGAAAGGATGTTGGACATCTACGACAAATCCAGAGACCTGATGATTCTGGCCATCAGGGAGGCCAAATTTCTCCAAAGACATCACCTCCGGGCAGTGCTTGAGCAGGAGAGTAAGTTGGTCGACTACTTCGCCGATATCATCCGAAGAGGGATAGAGGCCGGCCTCTTCAGAAAAGTCGACGCAGTGCTGGCCGCCAACAGCATCATCCTCCACTTCGCGTTGATTCCCCTTCGGGGCTGGAGCATTCGGAAGAATTGTGACGAGGGGGACGTCAAACAGTTCTCCGTCGACTTCATTGTGAACGGCTTTCTCGCGCATTGAGCGGGCGTAGGGGGTCGCGCTCGCCTTCTCCGCTGGCAGCCTGGTCCCCAGGGCTCCCGTTTGGGAAGTCCTTGCCTGCTATTCGGCCTCTGCGATGGCCGAACGGCGCTGACTCGTTCGGCCTGCTGGTCGTCATACGCGAACGAACCGCACGGGACACCGGGGCTCCCACGGAATGTTCATCTGCGGCAGCTGGCTACAGCTGCCGGGTCACATTCATGTAGTCCGAGGGCCCGAAACCAATAGACCTGAAGAACGAGACCATATCGACGGCGTGCCAGGGCAGAGCCGTAAAGACCGTCGTGATCTTGTTTCGGCGAAAGTACTCGAAGAGCTTGTCGATCATTGCCTTCCCGATGCCGTCCCCCATCGCGTGAGGGGCGACGCCCATGGTTTCGATCCAGCCACTCCGGCTCAAGCCGAAGCTCTCCCCTTTCATCTCGCCGATCGCAAACCCAACGATCTCTCCCCCTCGAACCGCAACAAACCCCACCCCGTGACTGTCCCAGAGGTGACGCTCGACCATGGAGGTCCAGGCCCGGGACACCGCCTTCTTGGTGATCGCTTGCTGGATGGCCACGACTTCCGGGATATCGGACGGATCGAGCTCCCTCAACGCCAGATCGAACTTGCCCGTCCCTTTTACAGAAGCTGACCGCTTGGGCTTCGCCACGACTTGTTCCCGCCGTTCTCCGGTTGTGCGAAGGTTACTTGCCTTCACTCAGGGGACCCTTGGCTTAGTGTCACGTTTGGTTAGTCCTTACCTGCTATTTGGCTTCTGCGTTGGCCGAACGGCGCTCATTCGCCGCCGTTCGTCCTGCTCGCAGGCATGCGCGAATTGGCCCAACGGGACACTAGGGGATCAGGAGACCCCCATCGATGACGACGATCGAGCCGGTCATGAACGAAGCGAGATCCGAGCAGAGGTAGGCGACGAGCGGACCGATCTCCTCGGGCTCGCCCAGCCTGCGCAGCGGGATGGGCTTCAGGTAACCTTCGAGTTTCTTCGGATCGTCGGCGAAGTGCGAGATGATCTCCGTCCGAATCCAGCCGGGCGCCACGGCGTTGACGGTGATATTGTGACGCGCCCATTCGATGGCCATGGACTTGGTGAAGTGCGCCAGGGCCGCCTTGCTCACCTGATAGATCGCCTGGTTGGGACCTGCCGCGAGACCGCCGACCGACGCCATGTTCACGATGCGCCCGTACTTCTGCGCGATCAGATGGGGACCGGCCGCTTTCGTGAAGAGGAAGGCGCTCTTCACGTTGGTATCCATCACCCTGCCGTACTCCTCTTCGCTCGTGTCGAGCAGCGGCTTGGGCAACTCCATCCCGGCGTTGTTCACGAGCAGGTGCAGGCCGCCGAGGGACTCGACCGCCCTGGCCACGACCTTCGCCGCCGCGGCCGGGTCCGTCGCGTCGGCCGCCACCGTCACGGCCGAGCGCCCGAGGCTGCGGACCCTCTCCGCCGTTTCCTCGAGCTGGCTCTCCGTCCGGGCAGTCAGGCAGACGTCGGCCCCGGCCTGAGCCAGACTGAGCGCAATCGCCCTCCCGATCCCCCTTCCGGCTCCGGTTACGATCGCCACCCGTCCCGTCAGTTCGATTCCGATTGCCATCCCAGTGGTCCTTCCCGGCTGTCAGCGCCCTTGAAAGACAGGCTTTCGCTTCTCGAGAAAAGCCCGAACTCCCTCCTTCTGGTCCTGCGTTCCAAAGAGCATGGTGAAGAGGCTCTGCTCCAGCCTTAGCCCTTCCTTGAGCCCCATGTCCATGCCCTTCCTCAGCGCCAGCTTGGCCGCCTGAAGCGCCACCTCGGGCTTCTTGCAGAGCTTCGCCGCGAAGGCCTCCACTTCGACCTGGAGCTGGTCGAGGGGCACGAGCCGGTTGAGCAGCCCGAACTCCAGGGCCCGCTCGGCGTTGATCGTTTAGCCGAGAAAGACCAGTTCGGCGGCGCGCCCCGAGCCGATGAGCTTGGGGAGCCGCTGGGTGCCCCCGCCGCCCGGGATGATTCCCAGGCCGATCTCCGGCAGGCCGAAGACGGCGTTGTCCGCGGCGATCCGAAAGTCGCAACACAGGGCGATCTCGAAGCCGGCTCCCAGCGCATATCCGGCCAGAGCGGCGATGGTCGGCTTCGGGAAGTCTGCCACCTGCTCTTGGACCCGCATGGTGAGGTCCGTGAGGGCGAGGGCCTCCCGCACTCCGGCATCCACCATGGTCCCGAGGTCCGCTCCGGCCGCGAAAGCCTTCTCGCTGCCCCTCAAGACGAGCACCCGAACGCCGGCGTCCGCCGCGCACGCGGCGAGCACCGCCTCCAGCTGGAGGAGCACCTCCGGGTTCACCGCGTTCAGCTTCTTCGGGCGATGAAACTGCGCCCAGGCGACGCCATCCCGCACCTGAAGCCTCACGTGTTCCGTCTCCATCTCGTCTCTCCGCTCCCCGAAGGCCCGCGGCCCGGCCGCACGCTAGTTCCCGTAGTCGAAGAACCCCTTCTTGGACTTCACGCCCAGGTGCCCCGCGGCCACCAGGTTGCGGAGCAGCGGGCAAGGGAGGTACTTGTCGCCTCCCCTTCGGTCATGGAGGTACTCCAGGATGTGGAGCAGGGTGTCCAGTCCGATGAAGTCGCACAGGGCCAGCGGTCCCATGGGCCAGTTGAGCCCGGACTTGTGGGCGAGGTCGATGTCCTCCTTCGTCGCCACTCCCTCGTAAAGGGCGTAGATCGCCTCATTGAGGGCGGGAAGAAGGGTCCGGTTGGTGAGGAACCCGGGGCAGTCCACTCGGATGTCCACCGCATCCTTGTCGATTCCCTTACAGAAATCGCGGGCGACCTCTGCCGTCTCGTCGCTGGTCTGGAGGGCGCGGACCACCTCCACGAGCCTCATGACCGTCGGCGGCTGGTGAAAGTGGATGATGATGAATTTGTCCGGCCTCTTGGTGGCGGCGGCCATGGGAGTGGCCGGCAGCGCAGAGGTGTTGGAAGCGATGATCGCTTCGGGCTGGAGGACCGCGTCGAGTTGCTTGAAGACCTCGGTCTTCACCGCCATGTCTTCGAAGACTGCCTCAATGGCCAGATCGACGTGCCGAGCTTGTTCGATCCGGTCGACGATTGCGATGTTCTCGAGGACCTGCGCTTTGGTTTGCGCGGGTATCTTGCCCTTTGCGACTTTCTTCTCCAGGTCCTTTTCGATGAACCCCATCGCGTTCTTGATCGAGTCCGCCGATACGTCGAACCCGTACGCCTTCATTCCGGCCTGAGCACAGACTTCGAGGATTCCGCGCCCCATCTGACCCAGTCCCACCACCAACACGCTCTTGATCCCCATCGCCCACTCTCCTTCACGAAATCCGACGGCAAGTCGCCGTTTATAGCCGTAGATCTCCCTCTTCGATCGTCACGGCCGTCGCCTCCTTTCAGATCGCTTCGATCACCGTCGCCACGCCCTGCCCGCCCCCGCAGCAGGCGGTGGCGCAGCCGTACCGGGCGCCCTTCTCCCGCAGGATCCGGGCGAGCGTGCCGACGAGCCGGATGCCGGTGGCCCCCAGCGCGTGGCCGAGCGCGGTGCCGCCGCCCTTCACGTTCACCCGCTCGGGATCGAGGCCGAGCTCCTTCATGCAGTGGAGCACGACGGCGCAGAAGGCCTCGTTGATCTCCCAGAAATCGACGTCGGCCTCCCGGAGGCCCGCCTGGCGCAGCGCCTTTCGGCTGGCGGGCACAGGGCCGGTGCCCATCAACGCGGGCTCCACCCCGGCGAAGCCGATGGAGCGCACGGCGGCGAGCGGGCGGACTCCCCTGCGCTCTGCCTCCTCCCGGGCCATCAGCACCATGGCCGACGCGCCCGCGTTGAGGGGCGAGGCGTTTCCCGCGGTCACGACGCCGCCCTCCAGGAAGGCGGGCCGGAGCTCCGCCAGACCCTCGAGGCTCGTCTCGGGGCGCACGGCCTGGTCCCGGTCGATGAGCACGGGGGCCCCGTCGGGCCCGCTCGTCTCGATGGGCAGGATCTCACCCGAGAAGAACCCCTCGGCCTGCGCCCTCGCGGCCAGCTGGTGGGCGCGCAACGCCCAGTGGTCCTGGTCCTCCCTGGACTGGCCGTCCTGCCGTGCGAGCGCTTCGGCGGTGAGCCCCATGTTCGTGGCGGTCTTCAGGTCCCAGTGGCCGTACTGCGGGGCCTCGAACAGGTCGCGATTCCAGACGACGGCTTCGGATCCCCCGCCGAGCAGGCGGCCCATGGGAACACGGGTCATGTGCTCGACGCCGCCGAGCAGGACCACGTCGGCCGTCCCGGAGGCGATCTCCAGGAACCCGACGTGGACGCACGCCATCGAGGACCCGCACTGCTGGTCCACGAACTTGGCGGAGACGCTTGCCGGGAAGTCGGCCAGGAAGAGGGGCGTCCGACCGCCGAACGACCACTGCTCGCCCACCCCGAGGGCGCTCCCCACGACGAAGTCGTCCACGTCCGACGGTTGGATCCCGGCCCGCCCGACGACCTCCGGCAGGAGCTTCGCCAGGAGCTCGTCGGAACGGAAACGATAGAAACAGTCGGCCTCGGGTTTGTTCGGCCGCGAGCGCGACTGGGCCGTCCTCAGATAACCTGCGATCACGACTTCTCTCATGTTCGTCTCTCTTAGCCGAAGAGCTTGCTCGAGATCACCTCCCGCTGGATCTGGTTCGTCCCCTCCCAGATCTGCGTGATCTTGGCGTCCCGCATCATCCGCTCCAGCGGGTAGTCCTTCATGTAGCCGTACCCGCCGGCCAGCTGGACCGCGTCCGTGGTGACGCGCATGGCCACGTCGGTCCCCTTGAGCTTCGCCATGGCCGAGAGCTTGGCCGCGTCGGCCGAGAGGCGCGTCTTGCCCTGCCGGAGCTCGTCGTCCACGACGGAGGCGGCGCGGTAGACGAGCGACCTCGCACACTCGATCTCGGTTGCGAGGTCCGCGACCATCCATCGCAGCCCCTGAAAGGAGGCGATGGCGCGGCCGAACTGCTTGCGCTCCTGCATGTAGGTCACCGCGAAGTCGAGCGCGCCCTGGGCGATGCCGAGCCCCTGGGCGCCGACCGCCGCCCGTGTCCGGTCCAGGGTCCCCATGGCGAGGGCGAAGCCCTCCCCCTCGCCTCCCAAGAGGTTCCCGGCCGGGACGCGGCAGTCGTCGAAGATCATCTCCGCCGTGGAGGAGCCCCGAACCCCCATCTTGTTCTCGTGCTTGCCCACCTTGAGCCCCGGCACGTCCGCCTCCACGAGGAAGGCGCTGATCCCCTTCGCCCCGCGGTCCTGGGCCGTCTTGGCGAAGACGACATAGAGCCCGGCGACCCCTCCGTGGGTGATGAAACACTTGGTGCCGTTCAGGACCCACGCGTTTGCGTCCCTGATCGCCTTGGTCGACATGCTCCCGGCGTCGCTCCCGGCGCCGGGCTCCGTCAGGCAGAAGCCGCCGAGCCACTCGCCGGAGGCGAGCCGGGTCAGATACTTCTGCTTCTGCGCTTCCGTCCCGGCGATCTTGATGGGCGTCGAGGAGAGCTCCTGGTTGGTCAGGAAGAGCGACGAGGTGACGCAGGCCTTCGACACCTCCTCGAGCATCAGGCACACGGTGAGGAGGCCCTGATCTGTCCCGCCGTAAGCCTCCGGTATGCCGGCGCCGAAAAAGCCGAGCTCTGCGAAGAGCTCCTTGATGTCCCACGGGAACTCCCCCGCGGCGTCGATCTGCGCCGCCCGGGGCGCGACGCTCTCCTTCACGACGCGGCGGACGGACTGGACGAGGGCATTCTGCTCATCGGTGAGCGCGAACTGGCTCATGGCCAATCTCCATGTCCTAGAGGGCCGGGAGGAAACGCCCGCGGCCTAGCCCCAGCCTTTGCTGGAGACCTTGTCCACCAGACCCTGCCACTTGCCTTGGGCCCGGAGGATGAACTCCGCCAACTCCCGGAGGACGCCCTGGCCCCCAGCCCGCTGGGTGACCAGGTGGGAGACCTCCTGGACCTCCGGGACTCCGTTGGCTGGCGAAACGGCAAATCCGACCTGCTTCATCACGCCCATGTCGATAATCTCGTCGCCCACGAAACAGATCTCATCGAACCCGATGCCGAGCTCCCCCGCCACCTCCTGGAGCTTCGTGATCTTGTCCTTGGCCTGGATCACTCTCTTGATTCCAACCTCCGCGGCCCGGACCTCCACGATCTTCGACTTCCGGGTCATGAGGGCGACGTCAATCCCCAGCATCATGAGGCAGTTCGCGCCGAATCCGTCGTCGTGGCAGAACGCTTGAAACTTCATCCCGTCTTCGTTGTAGAGCACGACACCGGTCGTGAGCACACCGTGAACATCCAATACGACCATCTTGATCTTCTTGGCTCGCTCGATTGCTTCCGTGAAGTCGTAGGGCATGGAGGTCTCCTTTTGTCGGTCGCGGTTGCGGTGTTCGTCCTGAGGATGGCGATTCGGCTTTGGTCGTTCGTTTCGCAAGCACCGTGACGCGTCGAAAACGTTAGTGCCCCCGCAAAATGCCGGAACGGTAGGAGCGCTCGACGTGTCGAGCGAGCGCTCGCTAACGTACCGGGCCAACGCTCGCTTGTCAAGAGTCTTGTGGACCACTGCTAGCCTTGCAGGAAGGAACTCAACTCATTGGGACGACGAGGGAATCCGGGAGGAGTCGGGCCTGGGCCGGCCCGCGAAGGGAACGGGGCCGCGTCGACAGTAGGCGATCCGGCTAGACGCGCCGGACGAATCCCCATGTCTTTGAAGGGCCCGTCGCGGCGGTGGCCGCGCCGGTGTCGGCGATGAGAAGGTCGATCCGGGATTCCGGGCAGATGAGGAACCGTGACGAAGACCAGGTGGGCCCTCTCGCTCGGAGAGCTCGAGGGCCACCTGGTCTCAAGGGGGAACAGTCCGTCTCGCCGTGCTTCTACGCCACGACCGGCGGCGCCCCGCTGCCGCCGAAGGTCTGTACCTTGTAGACCTTGCATTGGAAGGTCCGCAGAGGCCAGGAGCCGAGGGCCTCGTCGAAGGTGCTCTCGTCGCTCGATGTGCAGACGTTGATGTTGGAGATCCAGACCCCGTGGAGCCACGGCTCTTCCGCGGGCATCTCCGGGTACCACCAGCCGTGCTGCGCGTGGACCACGCCGCGGTCGATGCCCTCGAAGAGCTGGACCTTCTGCATGACGCGCCCATGCCGGGTCTCGATCCAGGCCCAGTCGCCTTGCGAGAGGCCGAGCTCGCCCGCCGTGTCGGGGTGCACCTGAAGGGTGGCCCAGGGGTAGTACTTCCGCAGCGTCTCCACCTGCCGGTGCTCCGAGTGGAAGAAGGGGTGGAAGCGGCCGCCGGTGATGAGGATCAGGGGGTACTCCCGGGAGAGCTCCGGGGTACGGGTGGGGCTCTCCGGCGGCTCCTTGTAGGAGGGCAGCGGGTCGTAGCCGAGGGCCTCCATGACGGTCGAATAGAGCTCGATCTTCCCCGTCGGCGTGCCGAAGCCGGTCTTCTCGTACTTCCGGTACTCGGAACTGCCGGGCGTCCACTTCCCGCGCTCCACGAGCTGGCGGAACGTCATCCCCGTGGGCTCCAGGCGGTAGTCGTACGTCTCCTCGAGGGTCTTCCAGGGCCAGTGCTCCTCCTGGCCGAGGCGGATGGCGAGCCCCCGCCAGAAGTCGAAGTCGGTCCGCCGGTCGTACTTGCCCGGGACCGACGGCGGAAGGGCGGCCTCGCCGCCGCGCAGGACGGGCGTCGTGTTGTGGTAATTCCAGAGGTGGGGCCGCTCGAGCCACGAGGCGCCCGGGAGCACATAGTCGGCCAGCGCCGCGCTCGGGGTCATGAAGTAGTCGGTGACGACGTAGAGGTCGAGGCTCTTCAGCGCCTTGTAGACGAGCTTCGTGTCCGGGATCGTCACCATGGGGTTCGAGGCGACGGTGATGAGCGCGCGGACGGGGTACGGATCGCTCTCGGCGATCGCCTTGTAGACGAGCGGGGCCGTGGCGATGTGGTTGTAGCCGAACATGTCGCAGCGCTTCCCCCACACCCGCTCGACGTTCGACTGGATGAGCTCGTAGCCGGGGTTCGTGTATAGCCGGAACTGCTTCCCGAGGACCTTCGCGCGCTGCTCGGGGGAGAGCGCCTCTGCCATCTCCATCTCGAGCTCGGTGACGAACGGTGCCGGCCCCATGAGCTCCTCGCCGCCCGGGACGTCGACGTTCCCGACGATCGCGGAGATGATGTGCCGCGCCGCGATGGGCGAGTAGGAGTTCGGCTGGTGGGCGACGCCCATCCCCTCCATCGCGCACGAGGGCGTCTCGGTCGCGAACATGCGCGCGGCGGCGACGATCTGCTCCTCCGGCACCCACGTGATCTCGGACACGCGGCGGAGCGGGTACTCCCTGCACCGGGCGGCGAGCTCGTCGAAGCCGTGGCACCACTTTGCGACGAAGTCGCGGTCGTAGAGGCCCTCCTCGATGATCACCCGGATCATCCCCAGGAGGAGCGCCGCGTCCGTGCCCGGCCGGAGCTGCAGCCAGAGGTCCGCGGCCTCGGCCGACTCGCAGCGGCGGGGGTCGACGACGATGAGCTTCGTCCCCCGCTCCTTCGCCTTGAGGATCCCTTCCCAGATGGTCTGGTGGGTGTGGGGCGGGTTGCGCCCGATGAGCATCACGCACTTCGTACTATCGAGCTTCTCCGTGTTCATCCAGTACGGCCACCAGCCGAAGAGCGCCGTCGCGACGACCGCGGAGTTGCCGTGGCAGATCTGGGCCTGACCGCACTGGTTCGGGCTCCCGAAGAGGTTCAGGAAGCGCATCGTGAACTCTTCGTGCGTGCGGCTGGTCCCCCGGGACACGGCCAGGGTCTCCGCCCCATAGCGGGCCTTCAGCTCGGCGAGCTTGGCCGCAATCTCGTTGAGGGCCTCGTCCCAGGTGATCCGCTGCCACTTGTTGGCGCCCTTTTCGCCGACCCGCTTGAGCGGGTACGTGAGCCGGTCCGGATGGTAGAAACGCTCGAGGTCGGAGCAGTACTTCCGCGGGCAAGCCTTGATCGGCGAGCCCTGGATCCGCACGAGCCGATTGTCCTCCACCTCGACCCGGAGCCTGCACCGGGGCTTGCACCAGAAGCAGAGCGAGTGCTTGATCTCGGTAGCCATGGACGCCTCCTCTCCGGCTGGTTGTATCGGTGAGGAGACGATAGAAGACGGTCGGGCGACTCTCAACCCATGTTTTTTTATGAATTCATAAGGGTCCCGCCGTGCCCCGCGGCGAGGTGAAGGTCTCGACCACGATGGCGCTTCCGCCGGACCGGAGGGGGTCGGTGGCTAGCCGTCGAGCGTCGTCAGCCCGTGACGGATGGCGAATTTGACCAGTCCGGGGAGGTCGGCGACGCCGAGCTTCTGCATAAAGCGGCAGCGGTAGGTCTCGACCGTCTTCGGGGATAAGAAGAGAACCTGGGCAATCTCCGCGCTGGTCTTCCCCTCCACCACCAGTTGCAGGATCTCCCTCTCCCTCGGGCTGAGCAGGTCGAGCGGCTTGGTTGCCGAAGCTGCGCGGTCCTGCCGCACATAGCCGTCGATCACGGCCTCCGTGATCCGTTCGCTCATGTAGCGCATGCCGTCATGGACCGCGCGCACGGCCTTCACGACTTCGCGCCCCGCCGAGGACTTGAGGAGGTACCCATGGGCACCCGCCTGCAACGCGCGGAAGACGTGCTCGTTGCTCGCGTGCATAGAGAGGATGACGATTTTCGTGCCGAGCTTGGCCTCCGTAATCTGCCGGGTCGCCTCGGTCCCGTTCAGCTCCGGCATGCCCAGGTCCATGATCACGACATCCGGGAGCAGCCCTTTGACCTGACGCACTGCCTCCCGACCGTCGGCGCACTCACCGACCACGCGGACGTCCCTTTCCGCTTCCAGAAGGGCCCGCAGCCCGTCGCGCACGACGGGGTGATCATCGGCGATGAATACGCGAATACTCATGGCGCTGCCTGATTGTTCTTCTTGATTTCAATGAAGACGCGGGTGCCGTGCCCGGGCGCGGACTCGATCCGTATCTGCCCGCCGATGGCCCGGCACCTCTCCTTCATCGTAATGAGCCCCCACCTGCGGCGCTCCAGGTCCACCAAGGCCGCCGGGTCGAAACCCCGTCCGTTGTCGGCAATGAGCACTCGAATCGAGTCACCGCTTTCCGTCAAGCTCACCGTCACCCGGTCGGCCTCCGCGTGCTTGGCGATGTTGACCAGCGCCTCCTGGGCGACCCGAAAGACGGCGGTCTCAACCTCTGGCGCCGGGCGATGGTTCAGCTCCACCATACGGAGCTCGACGATCATCCCGGTACGCTCCGAAAACCTCTCGCTGCACCAGCGTAGCGCGGCCATCAAGCCGTAGTCGTCCAGGACCTGGGGTCTGAGCTGCTCCATCACGTCCCGGATGTGGTCGGTCGTCTCTTCCACCAGTCCCATGGAATCCGAGAGTCTGGTGAGGAGCTTCTCCCTGGCCTCGCCGGAGAGCTCGGCCTGGATGATGTTCAGGTTCAGATGCAAGGCGGTCAGGTTCTGTCCAGCGCTGACGCATCACTGGCGTAGGCACCCGCGGAGAGTGAGGCCTTGGACCCGCCGCGGTACAAACGAGGCAGAACGGGCGCCCTGCCGGGGGATTGTAGGCCGGCAGATGCACGCCCTCGCCTTCGTTTGACGTCCT